>JBPCPZ010000065.1:0-20061 GCA_050998655.1 Actinomycetota bacterium | reverse complement strand
ATCTCGTGCGCGAGCTCGAGCTATTGAGCCGAGTGCAGGTGATCGTGGCGCTCGGGAGCTTCGCTTGGAGCTCCTCCCTGCGCGCGGCCGCTGACCTCGGCGCGTCAATGCCGCGGCCTCGTCCCCGCTTCGCCCACCTCGCCGAGGCCGATCTCGGCCGCTACCGCGTGCTCGGCTCCTATCACCCAAGTCAACAGAACACATTCACCGGCAAGCTCACCGAGGCCATGCTTGACGCTGTGTTTCGGCGAGCCAGTGAGTGCTGATAGGCAGCATCGTGGCAGTAAGCGCCTCTGGTGTGGTTGGGGACACAAAGTTCGACTCGAATGACCGTCTATCCCGGCAGCTCGACACCGAGCCGGCCATTGATCGTGGGATCGTCACGGCGATGACGGTGCTTATCAACCGGCCTACGACCTGTTTGTCGTGGCCTCCTCCGTGACACGTAAGACGTGGCCGCCTGCGTCGAGATAGCCCTCCGCTCCCATGGGGATCGTGAGCAGGGGATCGGTGTGCCCGAAGTCGAGGTTCGCCAGAACGGGAATGCACGACGATTCCGTGCGGCGGGCAACGACCTCCCACAGAACGGCGACATCTTCCGGTCGGTAATACGCGGGCCGGCCCATCAAGAGCCCGGCGATGTCCTCGAACACACCGAGCCGCTCGAGGTCGGTGAGGTAGGCGTCGACCGTTTCGGGGCTCGGCGCCTCCTCTGAGGTCTCCAGAAACAGGATGCACCCGGAGAGATCGAGCCACTCGCTCGAACCCTTGAGGTGCCAGCAGATGGTCTCCAAGCAGCCTCCGATCAGGGGCCCTTGCGCGGCACCCTCCCGGAGATTTACCCACCCTTCGTTTCGCAGCAATTGGCGCGCCCTCTCGAGGGTTTTCTGCGTGTCGAAGTCCAAGAACTCCTCGGTCCACTGCTCCGAGGGGGAGTAGTCGAGCGGCTCGGTCCCGAACCAGGCGGCTCGCAGCCAGCGATCGGTGTAGTCGAGCACCCTCGGGTACTCAGCCAGCCCCAGCACGAGTGGGGGGCCGTAAAAGCTCCTGAGCCCGGCGTGCCGGGCGAAGGCCCATGCCAGCACGGTGGTGTCCGAGTACGCCTGAAAGATCTTCGGATGAGAACCGATCAGCTCGTAGTCGAGATAGGGGAGCACCTGGTTCGAGTGGTTTCCGCCGATAGAGGAGAGCACCACCGCGATGGATTCGTCCGCGAATGCTTCGTGGAGGTCGTCGGCCCTCGCCTCCGCAGGGGCGGACACCCACGAGTCTGCGCGTGCCGCATGGGGCATCATCCGCACTCTCAGCCCGAGCGACTCGAGATACGCCCTCCCGCGCTCGGCGCGGTGCGGCCAGACCCCCGGCGCGCCGAACGACGGCGACACGACCGCAACCGTGTCCCCCGGCATCACGCGCATGGGTGGGGCACCGAATGACTGCATGGAGCCAAACGATAGCGGTCAAGTCTGATGTGGCTACACAACTGCTAGGAGTAGCTACATGACAGAGGTGGGTGTGCGAGAGCTCAAGCATTCCCTCAGTCGTTACCTGTACAAGGTCCGAGAGGGCGAGACTATCGTTGTGACCGACCGCGGCAAGCCCGTGGCCAGAATCGTGCCGGCAGGTATCCCCGAACACATTGCGCGTCTGATGGCGCAAGGGCGGGTCATCTGGTCTGGGAAACGGTTCGAGCCGCCAGAGTGTTGAGGGATGAGCAAGCTCTCGAATCTCCTATGTCGGTGTTTAGCCGCTATCGCACGCACGGGAGGGAGGGTCGTGCGACGGAGGGCGCGAGGGAGCGCAAACCAGGAATTCTAGCGCCGTTGGGCCAATTTGGTGGTGGTCGAAGTCGATGAGGTGATCGCGTTCAGGGCTGAGGCCCCGGTACAGGACTTCCGCTCAGGGGCGCGGACGCGATCCAGCTTGCTTCGGCGCAGCTGATGTTGCAGGGCGCGGAGCCGTTGTTGTTCGCGTGTGGGCGCCGGCGTTTGTGGGCGGCGGCGCGGGAGCTCGGCTTCGAGGTCGTCCACGCGTCCTGACCCCACACAGCCTAGGTCGGATCCGGCGTATCAGTACCCCTACACTGACGGCTCCACATCCGACCGACGGTCGATGTGCCGGTTAGCCCACACCACAGCAGGCGGACGTTTGGACGACAAGGAGCAGCTGAAGGTGGAGGAGCGGGGTGCCGATGTCCGCACCTTCCTGATAGCGGACGTGCGCGGTTACACCCGCTTCACCCAGGAGCAAGGGGATGAAGCCGCCGGGGCACTGGCGGCGAAGTTCGCTAAGATCGCCGATGCCGCCGTGACCGACCTCGGCGGGCAGCTGCTCGAGCTGCGCGGCGACGAGGCCCTGGCAGTGTTCACTTCGGCGCGCGGCGCCCTGCGGGCGGCAGTCGAGCTCCAAGCCCGCCTTCGAACGCCGACCGAGTCGGGCCCGCCCCTCGCGTTGGGAGTGGGCATCGGCCTCGACGCCGGGGAAGCCGTGCCGATCGAAGGGGGATACCGCGGCGGGGCGCTCAACCTGGCAGCACGGTTGTGCGCCATCGCCGAGCCGGGCCAGATCCTCGCCAGCGAGACCGTCGTGAGCCTCGCCCGCCGTGTCGACGGCCTGCGCTTCGTGACTCGGCGCGCGGTTCGTCTCAAGGGACTCCCCGAGCCCGTGCGAATGGTCGAGATAGCGCCCGAGAGACCGCTGCCACCGCTGCCGCAGGCCCCCTCTAAGAAGCCCCGCTCGGCGAGGCCGGGCTTCAGAGCACTGCTCGCCGCGGCAGTGGTAGCGGCCGCCCTGGGCGCCGTTGCCTTCAACCGGTTCGCGGGACCCGAAGGGCTGAGGCGTGTACCGCCGAATTCAGTTGGGATCATCGATGCCTCCAGTGGCGCAATCGCCTCACGGCTGCCGCTGCAAGGGCGGCCGGGGGGTGTCGCAGTCGGCGCAGGAAGCGTGTGGGTCACAGACGAGGTCGCCGGCACGCTCCTGCGGGTCGATCCCGTGGAGCAGATAGTGGTCGACACGATTCCCGTGGGAGATGCTCCGGCGGGAGTCGCAGTCGGCGAGGGAGCCGTGTGGATCGCGAACAGCGACGGCAACACAGTGTCGCAGTTCAATCCCGAGTCCGGGACTGTGGTGGCTACCATCCCGGTCGGAAACGGGCCCATCTTCGTGGCGGTTGGTGCGGGGGCCGTGTGGGTTGCCAACGCCACGGACGGAACCATTGCGCGCATCGATCCGGCCCGCAGCCGTACGGTGGCCACCGTGGCGCTGCCTCAGCCGCCGAGCGGTCTCGCCGCAAAGGGACAGGAAGTGTGGGCGACAAGCGCCCAGGGCGGGCTGGTGTCGAAGGTGGACCCCGCAACGAACACCGTGTCTCAGACCTTGCTCGTCGGCAACGGGCCGACGGGAATAGCACTCGGCGCCGGTGCTGTATGGGTATCGAATGGGCCGGACAAGACTGTCTCGCGGGTCGACGAGTCCGGCGAGATCACCAAGATCAACGTCTCAGGAGCGCCTGAGTCGCTGGCCTTCGAGGGCGGGAAGCTGTGGGTTGCGAGCTCGCTCTCGGGCACCGTCTCGGAGATCGACGTGGCGGAGGCGACCGTCGTTCGCACCATTGATGTGGGAAGCGATCCCAGAGGCCTCGCTCTCGAGGGGGGCAGAGTGTGGATGGCGACGCTCGGTGCGGCTAACGCTCACCGTGGGGGGACGCTCCGCGTCGTCCTCGAGGGTGGTCCTGCGGACACCTTCGACTCGATCGATCCGGGCGTCACCTTTCGGGCTCAATCCTGGAAGCTGCTGGCACTGACCCACGACGGCCTGGTCGCCTTTCGGCGAGTCGGAGGTCCGGCGGGTGCCACGCTGGTGCCTGATCTCGCTACCGGAATTCCCGCGGCCCAAGACGACGGCAAGACTTACACCTTCCAGCTACGCGACGGCATCATGTATTCGACCGGCGATCTCGTCAAAGCGCAGGATTTCCGCAGCGCGATCGAGCGCCAGTTCGAGTTCGGCACCGGCATGGCTGCGGCTGGGCTCAACTTGGTGGAAAGTCAGGGGTGCGGTCGCGGTAGCCAGAGCTGTGACCTGTCGCAGAGCATCGTAACCGACGACGCCTCGGGGACGGTGAACTTTCACCTCGCCCAGGCCGACCCAGAGTTCCTCTACAAGCTGGCCCTTCCATGGGGCGCCCCGGTTCCAACCGACTCGCCGCGCCCCTCTTACCCGGGCCGGCCCATCCCGGGAACGGGCGCTTACATGATCGAGTCGTACGAGCCCGATCGTCGAATCGTCCTTATCAGGAATCCTCATTTCAAAGAGTGGTCGGCAGACGCACAGCCTGTGGGATTTCCCGACAGTATCGTGTGGAGGTTCGGCTTTAGTCCCGCGGGCCAAACAACTGCGGTGCAGCAGGGTGACGCCGACGTGATGCTCGACGATCCTCCGCCCGAGCGAATCCACCAGATTGTTACGCGCTTTCCAACTCAAGCGCACCCGTATGTGTCGGCGGGCGTCTACTTCATGTTCCTCAACACGAGGATTCCACCGTTCGACGATGCACGCGTTCGCCGAGCGCTCAATCTCGCTCTCGATCGCGCCGCGATAGTGAAAGCTTGGGGTGGAAAGCAGCTCGCCCAGCCCACGTGCCAGGTGCTCCCTCCAGGCCTCCCTGGGTACCGGCCGTACTGTCCGTTTACGAAGCACGCTTCGAGTAGCAGCACGTGGTCTGGGCCGGCCGTCGGTCGGGCCAGGGAGCTTGTGCGCTCGTCCGGCACCGCCGGACAAGAGGTGACCGTCCATGCTCTCAAAGCGGACCCACTGCAGTTCGCCGGGGCACGGCGCGTGGCCGCGACCCTTGGGCACCTTGGCTATCGAGTGCACGTCAAGGCGATCGGCGACTTCAACGAGTACTACTCTTTGGTAGGCAAAGGTGCCACCCAAGCGCAGATCGGCAACCAAGGCTGGTTCGCCGACTACCCGATCGCCTCAAACTTCTTCCCACTGCTCTTGAGCTGCGACTCCTATCAGCCTCGGGCCGAGCTCAATCTGAACGCAGCCGGCTTCTGCGACCGGCGGATCGATGGTTTCATCGATCGAGCCACGGCAGCACAGGCAAGCGCACCCAGCACCGCCGCGCAGCTGTGGCAGCGAGTCGACCGGGCAGTGGTGGACGCGGCCCCGTGGCTCCCGTTGATCAACGAGCGCGGCATCGACCTGCTCTCTGAGCGCGTCGGCAACTACCAACGCAGTCCCCAGCTCGGGGTATTGCTCGACCAGCTTTGGGTCGAGTGAAGGAGATCGACGCAGCGTCCGATGCCGCACATCGCGTCTCGTTACGTGCGGTGCGAGAGGATGACCTGCAAAACGTTCTTCGAGTACCAGCTCGATCCCGAGTCGCTTCGCATGGTGATGTTCTCGTCGCGAGACAGAGAGTCCCACAAGGCCCACTGGCACAGGATACTGGCCGACGATTCGGTAGCCGCAGCGACCATTGTTCTTGATGGTTTCGTTGCCGGGGACATCGTGAGCTGGGACAACGAGGGCGAGCGGGAGGTCGGCTATTGGATCGGAAGGAGTTTTTGGGGCCAAGGCATTGCCACCGCGGCATTGGCACAGTTTCTCGAGCACTTGGACCGCCGGCCGCTACGCGCTCATGTCGCCAAGCACAACGTGGGCTCGCTACGCGTCTTGGAGAAGTGCGGCTTCGCGATCGTGGGCGAGAGCAAGCAGGGCGACGCCGACGAGCTGATTCTGTTTCGTGAAGGCTAAACCTCGGGTGGTGTCCCAAGAACAGGCTCGGCGCATCGCGGTTCGAGCCCAGCTGCTCGACGGCTATTTGCGGCCGGGGTGCTCGACACCGTGCGCAGGCTCGGTTTTCTGCAGATGGATCCGATAGCGGCGGTGGCCAGACCACAACACCTCGTGTTGTGGAGCCGCCTCGGAGCCTTCGATACTTCAGAGCTCGAACGCTTGCTGTGGGTCGAACGGAGCCTTTTCGAATGGGACGCGTTCATTTGGCCCATCGAATCGCTTCCCGTGATCCGCGCGCGCATGCGGCGAAACCGGCGAACGGGGACAGATAGCTACCAGCGGAGAAGCCACGACTTCCTCAAGGAGAACGCCTCCTTCCGCCGCTACGTGATGCGCGAGCTGGAGCGCCGCGGGCCACTGCTCGGGAGGGATCTCGTTGATCCCCTGCAGTCGAATCGTCGGAATCATCGCTGGTGGGGGAGTCGCCGCGTGGGTCTCATGGTGGACATACTTCAGGCCCGCGGGCACATCGCCGTCGCCGGCCGCCGCAGCGGTCACCGCCTCTGGGACATCGCCGAGCGCTGGTATCCGGAAACCGAAACGGTGCCTCTTGCGCAAGCCGAAAGCGCGCTCGAGGAGCAGAGGTTTCGCGCCCTCGGAGTCCGACGTGTGAAAGGAGAGTGGCACGCGCACCCCGAGATCAGTGACGCTGCCGTTCCCGAGCGCGTCACGCTCCTGTCCCCGTTCGACCGCCTCGTGCACGACCGGACCCGCACCGAGGCTCTGTTTGAGTTTCGCTACCGGCTCGAGATGTATGTGCCCAAGGAGAAGCGAGAGTTCGGCTATTACGTGCTCCCGATTCTCGTCGGCGACCGTCTGGTCGGTCGCGCCGAGCCGCGTTTCGATCGCAGGACGAGCACGCTCGAGCTGCTGAGGGCGTGGGGCGACACCGCTCGCCTCGGCGAAGCACTGACAGATCTCGGCGCGTTTTTGGGGGCGCAGCGGGTTGTCGGCACGGAATCGAGATGAGTCTGGCGCCGGCGCCCCGAGAAGGCCCTCTCTCATCTTGGTCTCATGTCGCGAGCGACATGCTTCATTAGAGCCCATGCGTGCACTGGTCGTTGAGGACGAGATGAAGATGGCGGCCCTGCTGAAGCGCGGGCTCGAAGAGGAGGGGCACGCGGTGGACGTGGCCCCAAACGGCTCCCAAGCAGTGTGACTCGCCACCGAGAACCCCTACGACGTCATCGTGCTCGACGTCATGCTCCCCGATTTCGACGGCTTCGAGGTATGCAGGAAGCTGCGCGGCAATGGGCAGTGGGCACCGGTATTGATGCTCACCGCTCGCGATGCTGTCGAGGATCGGGTGGCCGGACTCGATACCGGGGCCGACGATTACCTAACCAAGCCGTTTTCCTTCGCCGAGCTGTTGGCGCGCGTACGCGCTCTGTCCCGGAGAGGCGTCGTTGAACGACCCTCGGTCTTGCAGGTTGGTGACCTGACCCTCGACCCCGCCAACCACAAGGTGGCGCGCTCGGGAAGAGCGATCAATCTGACCTCCAAGGAGTTCGCTCTGCTCGAGTACTTCATGCGCCACCCTGGGGAGGTGTTGAGCCGCACGAGGTTGATCGAGCACGTGTGGGACTTCGCTTACGAAGGTGACTCCAACGTGGTAGACGTTTACATACGCTACCTGCGCGAGAAAATCGACCGTCCCTTTGGCGCCAAGTCCATCGATACAGTACGTGGCGCCGGCTATCGGTTGCGCGAACCGCCCGAATGAAGCAGCCAATTCGGACGAGACTGACTGTGGTATTTGCCGTGCTCAACGCCATCGTCCTCGGCGCCACCGGCCTCTTCCTCTACCTTCGCTTTGAAACAGACCTCCTGCGCAACGTGGACACGGGCCTGAGACTGCGAGCGGACACGTTAATCGGCTCGGGCGGCCCATCCGACTTCCATCTCGGAAGCCGAGATAGGGCCATCGACCCCGATATGGCTTTCGTTCAGAGGATCGGCCCTCAGGGCCGAGTACTCGAATCAAGCGAAGTGCTCACTGAGCCGCTCCTTTCCGCCGGGCAGCTCGAAAATCTGGGCTCCAGGCAGTTCTTCGATGCCAGCGTCCCTCTCGTGGATGAGACGGTCGAGGCTCGGGTGTTCGCGGTGGCTTTGGACGAGGACACTGCTCTCGCGGTCGGAACCTCAGTAGAGGAGAAAGCAGAGGCGCTGTCCGACCTCTCCAGGCTGCTCTGGCTCGGCGCGCCGGCAGCGTTGGGAGTGACGACAGGGATGGCGTGGCTGCTCGCAGGCGCGGCCCTCCGTCCCGTTGAGCGTATGCGATTGGAGGCGGCGACCATCTCGGCGAACGAGCCTGGTCGGCGGCTTCCGGTTCCCGCGACCGGGGACGAGATCGCTCGCCTTGGCGACACGCTGAACTCCATGCTGGAGCGACTGGAGTCGGCTCTCGAGCGCGAGCGTCGCTTCGTAGACGACGCCAGCCATGAGCTTCGTACGCCCCTCGCCATCCTCAAGGCAGAGCTCGACCTCGCGCTCGGTAAGAGTCGAACTCACGGGGAGCTGCTGGCCGCTCTGCACAGCGCAGCCGAGGAATCGGACCGCGTCGGCCGCTTGGCAGAGGACCTCCTCGTCCTTGCCCGGGCCGATCGGGACGGTCTTCCAGTGCGACCCGTCCAGCTCGATCTAAGCGCACTCCTCTCCGACATTTCAGACTCATTCGAGACCGTCGCCTCGGGCCGAGGGATAAGCATCGAACGCCGGGTCCCTCCCAACTTGCAGGCGTGTGTGGACCCGGTGAGGATCCGTCAGGCGGTGTGCAATTTGCTCGACAATGCGATTCGGCATTCTCCCCCGCAGGGCAAGGTCGAGATGAGCGCCGAGCGGGGTGACGGTTTGATCTCGATCAATGTTTTGGATAGCGGGAATGGTTTCGCAATCGCCTTTATGGACCATGCTTTCGAGCCTTTTGCTCGTGCGGATTCTTCACGCGCACGCTCGGAGGGTGGGGCCGGACTGGGGCTCGCCATTGTGCGGGCGATCGCCAAGGCCCACGGAGGCACTGCGGTTGCCTCGAACCGAGATACTGGGGGGGCGCAGGTCACTCTCACGCTCCGTAACTGAGTCTCTCTCTCATCTACGACTCATGCTCTTCTCATGGTGGCCGTTGCACGATTGCCTTAATCGATCGAATATATCGATCGAACGGCAAGGGAGGGCGCATGTTGAGAAAGACGAAATGGATCGCAGGTGGGATCGTCGTGACCGCCTTGTTTGGAGCCGGCACGGGGATCGGCGTCGCCTCGAGCGACGACGGCAGCCAATCGGCCATCACCGGCGGCGCTCTCGAGAAGGCGAGTGCTATTGCACTCGAGAGTACCGGTGGCGCCACGGTGAACCAGACCGAGCTACGCGACGAGGAGGGCTACTACGAAGTCGAGGTTGTCCTCGAGGACGGGAGACTTGTTGACGTCCACCTCGATCAACGCTTCAACGTCATCTCCAGCGACGGCGACCGTGGCGGCGACGTCACAGAGGAGGACTCCCGATGATTACTAAGAGTGAGCGTCGCAGAACCGGGAAGGTGACCGGCTATGGCCTCGCGGTCGCCATGGTCGTTGGGGCCATGACAAGCGCCGCGGCGGGCCGTGGCGGCTCCTCTAGTCCTACTCCCATCCCGCAGCCGAGCGCAGCTCAGCTAAAGGCGGCTGAGCTATACGACCTGCCACTTGCTCCCAAGAGAGCACGCGTCGATCTCGCTGCACCGCCGTTCTCCAACCCAACTGACGTAACGAACCCTCTGTTCCCGATCAGCGAGCTTCACTCGGTCCTGCTCAACGGCAAAGTCGACGGCAAGCCGTTCAGGACCGAGACCACCCTGCTCCCGGACACGAGGTTCGTCGAGTGGATCGACGGACAACGAGTCGAGGTGCTCGTGTCCCAGTACACCGCCTATCTCGACGGGCGCCTCGAGGAGGTTGCACTCGACCTTTATGCGCAAGCCGACGACGGATCCGTCTGGTATCTGGGTGAGGACGTCTTCAACTACAACGAGCAAGGTCACATCGCCGATACCGGTGGCACTTGGCTCGCCGGCAAAGAAGGTCCCCTCGCGATGATCATGCCTTCGACTCCCAGGGTCGGTGAGGCGTTCCGGCCCGAGAACATCCCCGGCCTGGTCTTTGAGGAAGTCACCGTCAAGAACTCCGCCAAGACTGTTGACGGCCCCCAGGGACCCGTTGCCGGAGCGATGGTTGGACAAGAGCTCCACGACGACGGGAGTTTCTCCGACAAGATCTTCGCCCCCGGCTATGGTGAGTTTTTCTCGGCCCACGAGGGTGATGTAGAGGCTTTGGCCCTTGCGGTTCCCACCGACGCGCTCAGCGGGCCGCTACCGCGCGAGCTTAGGATTATTGTCGCCGGTGCACAGGACATCTTCCGGTTAGCGGACGGCGAGAATTGGACGGCGGTCGATGCAACGGTCGAGAAGATGACCGCCGCATGGAAATCCTTTCAGGCCGGCGATGCGCCCCCGCGGCTCGTCGGCCCCACCACCCGCAGCCTCGAGGCACTCGTCGCGGCGGTGGATACGCGCCGCCCGGGGAAGGCTCGCGGGGCCGCACTCAATGTCGGGCTTGCCGGGCTCGATCTTCAGTTGCGATACCGGCCACCGGCCAAGATCGACCTGGCCCGTTTCGAACTCTGGGCCGATCGGGTTCTGGTCGATGCGGCCGCCGATGATCTTGGGGCCGCCACCGGAGATGTCGCAACGCTGGAATGGATCCGAGACCGATTCGTGGAGATTCTCGACCCTGTCGACATCACTCGAATTGACAAGCACCTTCTCGATTTGCGGGGAGCCGCGAGCGATGAGGATTTCACCGCGATGACGGCTGAGGCCAGAGATCTCGTTGGTACTCTGGGCCGGATCGAGCCCGTGAAATAGGCGGGCTCAGTCGCGGTGCGGCTCGCGAGCCATCGCTGAAAGGAGCAGAAGGGGGGAGGTGTCGGAGAATACCGGCCCTCCCTCCGCGCACCGACTACGACAACCTCGTGCTGGTGTGCACGTTCCACCACAAGCTCCTCCACGAAGGCGGCTGGAGCGTCTGCCTCGAGGGAACAGTGGCGGAGTGGTACGGCTCCGCCGAGATCGGAATTGGGATCTATTAAGCCCAACGGCCGCCGCTACGACCCGGGGCCCGATCCGCCCGGCGAACTCACAGTCGCGGCCTGATTCAGATAGTCGCGGCGGCGCCGACTCGGCGCCTGGTCTGGTTGCGCGGATTATCTGCGTGCCACTCCGGTCACCGCAATAGCCATTAGCTCGGCGGCCTGCGATGGGCCAAGTCCCTGCTGCTTGAGAGAGCGCCAGGTCTCGAAGCGCAGGGCGTGGCCAATTAGCGTTGTCAGATGTTGCTTGGTCGTGCCCCTCAGCCCCCAGCCCTTCCGCAGTCCCTGGGAAACCTCGTCGAGGTGGGCCTCGAATCTCTCGCGACGGTGACTCACGAATGGAATCATTGGAGCGTCACGAATGGAGTTGGCGAGCATGCTCTCCTCGGACGCGTAGTAATTATAGAAGGCTCTTAGGGCAAGCCGCAGGCGTTTCTCCGGGTCGCGGACCCTGTTCCAGTCGGTCGGCCTGGGAGGGGGATTCCGCTCGGCCCATTTCGCCGAACACGCCGTGAGCATAGAGACCTCATCGGGGAAGTGCCGGTAGACCGTCAGTCGCTGCACCCCTGCCCTCTCGGCGATTGCAGTGACCGTCGTGCGCGCCGGCCCGAGCTCTTCGTGGAGCTCCACGGCAGCTTCGACGATCCGGCGCCTTGTCTCCTCAACGCCGGCTGCGCGTCGCGTCATCTCGTACTTCCGGGTCACGAGCATCCTTATTTCGATGAACTAGCTTGATTTCGGTGAACTAGCTTGCTCATCCATATTGACAGAGGACACGGTAGCTGTCAAAGTTCCTGTGAACACGCCTGTTCATCTAATACGAAAGGATGGCTTCCCATGCTCACGTTTAACCTCGAGACGGTGACGCTGAAGGAGATGCGGAACCCCGAGGATGGTTCCCTCCGGTACAAGGTTGGCTTTCCCGTGTACGCATGGGAAGGTTCCGCCGACTGCGCCCTCGTCTTCATGGAGATAGAGCCGGGGCGCAACCTCGGCATGCACAAGGACAGCGAGGAGGAGTTGGTTCTCGTTCTCGAAGGGGCGGCCAGGGGCACGGTCGGCGAGGAGGCCGCAGAGCTCGGACCGGGCACCGCAGTCGTGATCCCCGCCATGGTCCCACACGATCTCCAGAACGTAGGGGACGGGGTGCTGAGGGCCATCGGCTTCTTCTCCGGCGCATCCGTCATCAGCATGTTCGAGCCGACTCTCATTCCCGGGGCGCAGGCGATGATCGCTTTCCACGACCGTCACGGAGAGCGACTCATGAGGGGCGCCGATCTGTGAGAGAGGGGCGGGTCTTAGCGTCGTATTGAATCGGTCGACTAGATGAGGGTGCTGTAGGCCCCTCACGGCCAAACATGGGCGGGCTCAATCGCCGCGGTGGTCTTGGTCTGGCTCCGCTTGCGTGACTTCACAAATGTACAAAGTACGCCTGGTTCAGGCGCCGCCGACCCCTACCCCTTGCCCCCTTGACGACTCGGGTTAGGCTCGCCTAACATCGGCTCACCAAAATTGGTTTCTTCGGGTGGCCGAACAAGGGGGCGACTTGACTTGAGATGGTTACTGGTGGTCTGGCTCGTCCCAGCTTTGCTGGCAGCTTGTGGGCAGGTACCAGAACCGTCCATCGAGGCGACCGGTGGAGAAAGCCGCGCGTCGGGCAGGGGAGAATCCGAGGCCATCGGATTCGGAGAGTTGTTTGCCCAGATACGAGGGCATCACCTCGTCTCCCTTGAGCTTTACGAGGCCGGTGATGAGCAAGGTGCGGCCGTTCACGCTGGTCACCCCATTCACGAGATTCTTGACTCGGTTAGCAGCGAGCTGGATGAGGCTGCGCCCGACATCGCCGACGAGCTCGCCGAGGAGCTGAGCGTCGGCGAGCAAGCGATAGCGGACGGAGCCCCTGCAAACGAACTTGCCCGCATCTATAACGAGGCTGCCTCGATCACGATTCGGGCCGAGAAGGCGGTCGTCGGCCAATTGGTTTCGGACTCGTCATACGCCGGATCGGTGATCGCAGCGATCCTGGCGACGGCTGGCCACGAATACGAAGAGGCGATTGGGAACGACGGTGTCCGTCTGCTCGCCGAGTATCAAGATGGCTACGCGTTCGTCCACGAGGCGCGCAGGCTCTATGGCGAGATTGCCACGGAAGTGCAATCCGCGGCCGCCGAGGAGGCCGAGGAGATCGAGGATGCTTTCGAAGTCCTCGACGGGGCCTTCGCTTCGCCGCAGCCTCCCAACCAACCGATCGATGTGGTCGAGGTGACGTCTGCGTCTCAGCTGATCGGCCATGAGCTCGACGAGACCGTTGAGGCGACGCTGGTGGAGGAGTCTGATCCGGAAGCGATCGCCGCCGAGATCGAGAGGCTCCTCGACGAGATCATCGAGACCTACGAAGGCGGAGACGCGGACGCTGCGGCAGAGCTCGCCGCCGAGGCCTATCTCGAGAACTACGAGGTCATCGAGGCGGAAGTGATCGAACTCGCCCCCGAGGTGAACGAGGAACTCGAGCCGCTGTTGGGTGCCGATTTGCGCAAACAGATCCGCGAAGACGCTCCGGTCGCTGATGTCGAGCAGATGGTCGTACGTGCCAAAGGCTTGCTTGCCCGCGCGCTCAAGGCGATCGAATAGTGAAGGGCCTGCGCATCCTCCTGGTTTCGATCCTGGCCGGGTTTGCGCTCGCGAGCATGCCGGGTGTCGCGTTCGCGTCACAGTCGATCGACGACGACGTGAACTTGAACGAGGCGATCGACGAGGTGGGCGTCGCTCGTCGACTGGTCGATGACAGCGTTAAACTCTATGGAGAGGACGAAACCGAGAGGGCGTATGAAGCCGCCCGGAACTCCTATCTGGATCATTTCGAATACGTCGAGATCCCTCTGCGAGTGCGGGATGAAAGCCTGACCCTCGCAGTCGAGGAGGACTACGCGGCGCTACGCAACCTGATCGAAGCCGGCGCACCGCTTGATGAAGTGGAGTCCGTTTCGGCCGAGGTCCACCGTGGGCTCGATGAGGTCGAGCGAGAGCTGTCGGAGCCAGGTTTGGCGGCGCCGCTGATCGCCTTGACCTACGCCTTCACGATTCTGTTTCGGGAGGGCCTAGAAGCTGTTCTGGTGGTCGCCGCGATTCTCGGATACCTCGAGGCAAGCCGCAACACCCAATACCGTGGTGCGGTGCTGAAGGGCGTGGCCGCAGCCGGGATAGCAACCGTCCTCCTGTTCATAACTGCAACGATGTTCGTGCGATTGGCCCCTATACAACGTGAGCTGCTCGAAGCGGGGACGGCAATTGTTGCCGTAGGTGTGCTCTTCTATGTTTCATTCTGGCTCGTTACCCGGCTCGAGCAGCGACGTTGGATGGAGTTTGTGAAGGCCAAGGTGTGGACGGCGGCCACCACCGGCTCGACGTTGGCGCTTGCGGGCGTCGGTTTCACGGCGACGTTCCGAGAAGGGTTCGAGACCGTCCTTTTCTACCAAGCTTTGATCAGTTTCAGTGAAGGCTTGGGAGCCTACATTGCTCTGGGAACGGCTCTCGGTTTGGCTGCCCTCGGAGTGGTCGGCTGGGCAATCTTCAAGGCCGGCCGCAGGATCCCGATAAGGACCTTCCTCACGACTGCGGTCGCTCTCGTGATGGTCGTGTCCTTGGCGTTCGCAGGCAACGCGATCCGCGGCTTGCAGGAAGCTGCGCTGCTACCAGTGACCTACCTGGAGTGGCTCCCCAAGCTGCCGATCTTCGTTTCGCATCTGGCTGGGTACTACCCAACTAGGGAAACGCTGCTCGCCCAACTGCTGCTCGCTCTCGTGTACCTGCTCGGTGCGATTTGGACCTTCGTCGTGCTCCCACGTCGCGAGAAGCGCTACGCAGGCACGGGCGATGCCCATTCAAAGAGTATTGGGGAAACGGAGAGGGCTTCGGTCTGATGGCCGTCCGCATCGGAGTTGACGTCGGCGGTACCTTCACGAAGGCGGTCGCGTGCGCCTCGTCCACCGGAGTCGTTGTTGCGCGTGCCATTACTCCGACCAGTCACTCGTCCGTCTCCGGCGTTGCCGACGGAGTTATCCGAGTGATCACTGACGTGTGCAAACAAGTCGCGGCCGATGGCCACGGACCGGTCGAGCTGGTGGCACATTCGACGACTCAGGCCGTCAATGCCCTCTTGGAGGGCGATACCTCCGTTGTCGGCATCCTGGGGATGGGACGCAGGCCCGACCTGAAACGTGCGAGCAAGCGAACGGCGATCGGGGAGATTCGCCTTGCTCCTGGACATTGCCTCGTCACTCAGCATTCGTTCATCGATGTGTCGGAAAGCGTCGACGAGGCCTCTGTGACGGAGGCTATCCACCGGATGGTCGAGGACGGCGCCCAGGTGATTGTCGCTTCTGAAGCCTTCGGCGTGGATGACGCGCGTGGCGAGTGGATGGCATTGAGGATTGCCGAGGAAATGGGCGTGCCTGCCTGTGCAGGTCACGAGCTCACGGGCCTCTATGGGCTCGAGATGCGAACGGTTACCGCTGCACTCAACGCAAGCATCCTTCCCACGGCACTGGCTACCGCCAGACTGGTCGAGGAAGCGGTGCGCCGGGATCTACCCGACGTTTCTCTTCTCGTAATGCGTGGCGACGGGGGCGCCGTTAACCTCGACATAATGAAGAGGCAACCGCTGCTCACCGCGTTCAGTGGACCTGCCGCGTCGGTGGCCGGAACCCTACGTCACATTGCGGTGCGCGACGCGGTCGTCATTGAAGTTGGCGGAACCTCGACCAATGTGAGCGCCATCAAGTCTGGCCGGCCTGTGCTGTCCTATGTGCGCGTTCTTGATCACACGACGTGTGTACGCAGCCTCGACGTGCGGGTGGCAGGAGTGGCGGGAGGAAGCCTTATTAGGGTGGGCAAGCGGATGGGCAGAGCTAAACTGCTCGACGTTGGGCCTCGCTCCGCGCACATAGCGGGTCTTCCATACGCTTGCTTCGCGTCCCAAGACGACATCCTGGATAGTGCGCCGCGCCTGATCGCGCCGAAACCGGGAGATCCAGTCGAGTATCTAGTCCTCGAGACGAAGCGTGGCCACCGTATTGCACTTACGTTGACCTGTGCAGCGAACGCGCTCGGGACCGTTGCGTCAGGTTCCTATGCGGAGGGCGACGGCGCCTCTGCGCGCGTCGCGTTCGAGATCGCAGGTCGCCGGCTCGGAGTTACCGGTGAGGTTTTGGCGAGGAGCGCGCTGGCGGCAGCCACCGACAAATTGGCGCGACTAGTTCGTGAAACCGCCGATGAACAGGACATGCGAAACCCCGTGATCGTCGGGGTGGGGGGCGGTGCGGGGGCGGTTATCCCGGCGCTGGCCGAGTGCATAGGCTCCGAGTGGGAGATTCCTAAGGATGCGGAGGTCATCTCTTCCATCGGCGACGCCCTCTCCGTCGTGCGGATCGAGATCGAGCGTACACTGCCTACCCCCAGTGCCCATGCTATTGCGCAAGTTCATCATGAGGCTGAAGAGGCTGCCCTGCGCGCCGGCGCTTCGCCCGCTTCTGTTCGTCTGGAGAGCACGTCGGTTCCGGAACGAGGAGCGTTGCGAGTCACGGCGTTCGGTGCGGTGGCACTTGAGGTGGGAGCACCCGCCGGCGTTCCCAACCAAAGCAACCCGAGACAGGTTGCCTGTGCCGAGCTAGGTCCGGCTGTCCAGCTTGTTTTCCAGAGCGAGTTCTTCTCGGTCTTTTGCTCGGGAACGGGGGAGAACCGGGACTTCGTCGTGATCGATCGATCTGGAGCGGTCTCCGTCAAGGGCAAAGGTCGAGCTCTTGCGGGTCAGGGCTCTGAGGTCGCCGCGGCGCTGGAAGAACGCATCCCCGCGCTGGTGCGGCACTATGGACCGATAGCGGTTGCTCCCGCGGTTCGCTTCGTACGAGGATCCAGTTTTGTCGACCTGACTCTTATCTCAAGCCCGGCGGAAGTGCGCCAAGCAGTTCTTGCTGAGTGCGCCGTAGCCAATAACGAACAGGTTGTGGCACTGCTGAGTCGATCCTGACGTGGCCATCTATCGACCCCCCAAAGCGCGCTGGCCGTTAGCCGTGGCGGCTGCGGTGGCGGGCTTGCTAATCGGCTTGCTAATGGGTCTGTTGGCCGGGCGCGAGGAGTTCGATCCAGCGGAGTCGGGTGCAGTCATCAAGACCAGACTGAGCTCTGCGGCCGGTTCGCTGGATGTAGCAGCGGTTGAGTACGCAGAGTCGGTCGCCAAGGGAGAAGTGACCAGCCCGGCAGAGTTCGACGGCGCTCTAGCGGCGGTCTCCAGCAGTCGTGCGAAGTTCTCCGAGGTCCGCCCGGCGCTGGAGATGGTCTTCTCCCGTCAGATCGCTGCGATAGAAGGTCTCTACGACGACGCCGAAGGATCGATGCGATCTCACGAGCGGCCTCAAACCGTCACATCCCTTCTCCTCAGACTCCAACGTTTGCTCGAGGGAGCATGAGAGCACGCAGGGATGGCGTGGCTGTGGGGGGCTTCCCTCCGCCTGCTGCGGGGACTCGGTGGCCTCCCGAGGGACGACAAGCCGCTGAGCGTTTACCCCGGCCGCGAGTAGCCGTGGTTCGCTCCTGAGCCTATCAAGGAGGACGAGGTCACGGTCTTCGACGTCCGGACGGTGAATGGCCCAAAGCTTGCCGCCCACCTCCTGAAGAGGGCGCAGCCGGCCTCGCCGACGCCTTCTTTTCTCAGGAAGCTGAGCCTTGGACGCTTTGAAGTAGACTCGGCACCATGCTCGCCGAAAGAATCGAAGCCGCACTCAACCGCCAGCTCGCCATGGAGCTGCGCTCCTCCTACGTCTACCTCTCGATGTCCGCCTACTGCGAAGCCCAGAGCCTGCCGGGCTTCGCTCGCTGGCTGCGGCTACAGAGCCAGGAGGAGGTCGAGCACGCCATGAAGTTCTTCGACTTCATCAACGACCGCGAGGGCCGGGTGCGGCTCGAGGCGCTCGAGCAGCCGGCGCACGACTTCGCCTCTCCGCTGGAGGTCTTCGAGCTGGCGCTCGAGCACGAGCGGGCGGTCAGCCGGGCGATAGGGGATCTCTACTCGGCGGTCGTGGACGAGAACGACTACGCCTCCCAGGCGTGGCTTGACTGGTTCGCCACCGAGCAGGTCGAGGAGGAGAAGTCGGTCGGCCACATCGTCGGAGCGCTCAAGCGCATCGGCGACAGAGGAGACGCGCTGTTCTTCATGGACAAGGAGCTGGCCGACCGCGCCTAGCCCTAGAAGATTGATCTTTTCCACGTTAGCCTCGCCCAGCGATGCTGAGCGCGAAAAAGTCGCCAGATTTACGATATAGAAGCTGATCACTCGCTTTCGGCCAGCGCCAGCGCCGCCTGGATGTGCGCCAGGTGGGAGAGACCCTGGGGAAAGTTCCCCAGCATCTCGCCCGTCGTCACGTCGAGCTCCTCCGAGAACAGCCCGAGGTCGTTTGCGGCAGCACTAGTCCGCTCGAAAACCGCGCGTGCCTCGTTGAGGCGACCTTGCCGAGCGAGGCATTCGACGAGCCAGAACGAGCAGCACAAAAAGCGGCCCTCGGTCCCCTCGAGGCCGTCATGGGCGATATAGCGAAGCAACAGCCCGTCGCTGTCGAGCTCAGCCATGATGGCGTCGGTAGTGCGGACCATGCGTTCGTCGCGCCAGTCGACGAAGCCGTACTCCGGCAGAAGCAAGAGGGCCGCATCGAGATCTCTGCTGCCGAACGCCCGCACGAACACGCCCCGCTCGGGGTCGTAGCCCTCAGCCTCCACTGCGTCGCGAATCTGGGATCGTGCCATCTGCCACGC
Organism: Actinomycetota bacterium; assembly: GCA_050998655.1. GTDB lineage: Bacteria > Actinomycetota > CADDZG01 > CADDZG01 > WHSQ01 > JACDAL01. Next base: position 1,326 of record JBPCPZ010000065.1, on the reverse strand, counting down.
CTCCAGATCGCACGGCAAGTGTGCCCTCTCGGCGAGTCTGATGCCGCGGTCGACTGCAACCCAGCACATCACTTTCGACTGCACGAAGTGCATTGGCGCGCTGCGCACCTCCCAGATGCTCTGATCGGGTTTCCTCCACACTTCTGCGGCGCGCTCGACGAGTTGGGTCAGAAAGCTCCAGTAATGCTGCGTGATCTGCTCGCCCCGCCCGTGCCTAGTCGCCGCGACCTCGAGCATTACTCCGTAGACGTCGTGCTGGGACTGTGTGTAGGCGGCGTTGCCGATACGGACGGGCCGAGAGCCACGGAATCCGTGGAGCTCCAGGCTCACCTCGGTGAGCCGGTGCTCTCCGCCGCACCCATACATGATCTGTAGCTCGTCGACCGAGCCCGCCGCGCTGCGCTCGACGAAACGGGCGAAGCCTGAGGCCTCCTTGACGAAGCCGAGCTCGTGCAACGAGCGCAGGGTGAACGCCGAATCTCTGATCCAGCTAAAGCGATAGTCCCAGTTGCGCTCACCGCCGGGAGTCTCGGGAAGCGACGTCGTGGGAGCCGCGACGATGGCGCCCGTGGGGGCGTGGGTGAGGCCTTTGAGCACCAGCGCCGAGCGAAGGGCCTCCTCTCTCCGGGGATCATCCAGGGTCCTGCATTGCCGAGCCCACGCCCGCCACCAGGCAACCGTCTCGTCGAGCCGGGCGTCGAGTTTCTCGGCCGTGGGGTGTGACGAGGCCGGCCTGTCGAGCAGTTCCGGTTGGGCGAACTGCAGCGACAGCCGGGCTCGCTCCCCAGCGGTCACCACCACCGTCCCTTCGAGATCGTGCAAGCCGGCCACTCCCACTTCCGCGTCGGTCCAGATCACGAGTCCGGCAGCGCCGCCGATGGCGGCGAAGAGGCCGTCCACCTCCTGCCGTATCCAGGGGCGAATGGACCCGTAGTCGAAGCGAGGACTGATCACGATCCCCAGCTCGACGCGGCCCTCGATTCCCTCGATCACGCGCACCAACTGCCGGTGAGGCTTCGATCGACCTCCAGAGCGCATCGAGAAGAAGTCCAGCAAACGAGCTCGCCCCGAGGTGGTGACGAAGGTCGTCTCGAGTACGAGGGAGTGATCGAGGTAGCGTCGCGAGACGGTGGGCTCCTCGGTCGGAGAGATGCAGCAAAACCCCCCTTCGTTCCAGTCAAGCAGGCGGCCGAAGACGCTCGGAGAGTCGAAGCGGGGCAGGCAACACCAGTCGATTGCTCCCGCACTTGACACCAGCGCCGCCGAATGGCAGTCGGAGATGAAACCGTAGTCGCCAATCGGCGGATAGCGCCCGCCGGTCACGCC
>JBPCPZ010000137.1:0-8469 GCA_050998655.1 Actinomycetota bacterium | reverse complement strand
GGGGATGCCGGGACGGCTGGTGATGCCGGGGCGGCCGGTGAGGCCGGGACAGCTGGTGAGGCCCGGGCGTGGTGGTGAGGCCGGGACGGATGGTGATGCCGGGACGGCTGGTGATGCCTGGGTTGTGGCAAGAGCGTTCTGAGGAACTCTGCACACAAGAAACTGTGGGTAAACGCGGACCGTGGACATTTGCCACCGTTTTTGGGGGACGTGAGGGGTTCGGGCGGCTGGTGAGGCCGGGGGCCTGGTGAGGCCCGGGCGGGGTGGTGAGGCCGGGACGGCTGATGATGCCGGGCCAGCTGGTAATGCCGGGGCGGCTGGTGAGGCCGGGACGGCTGGTGAGGCCCGGGCGTGGTGGTGAGGCCGGGACGGCTGGTGATGCCGGGACGGCTGGTGATGCCTGGGCGGTGGCAAAAGCGGTCTGAGGAACTCTGCACACAAGAAACTGTGGGTAAACGCGGACCCTGGACATTTGCCACCCGTTTTGGGACGTGAGGGGCCCGGGCGGCTGGTGAGGCCCGGGCGGGGTGGGAGGATTGGGCCGTGACCAGGCTCCGTTACCTCACCGCCGGTGAGTCGCACGGCCCGGCGCTCGTGGCGATCCTCGAGGGTCTGCCCGCCGGCGTGCCCGTCTCGCTGAAGGCCGTGGCCGACGAGCTCACCCGCCGCCGCCACGGCTACGGCCGGGGGCCGCGCATGAAGTTCGAGAAAGACCGCCTCGAGTTGCTTTCGGGGGTCCGCAGCGGGCTCACGCTCGGCAGCCCCCTGTCCTTCGTCATCCACAACAGCGAGTGGGAAAAATGGTCGCGCATCATGCCGCTCGAGGGGGAAGCGTCGGGAAGGCCTCTGACGCGGCCCCGGCCCGGCCACGCCGACCTCCCCGGGATGCTCAAGTACGGCTTCTCGGACGCCCGCAACGTGCTCGAGCGGGCGAGCGCCCGGGAGACCGCAGCGAGGGTGGCGATCGGCGCCGTGGCCAAGTCGCTGCTGAGCCAGATCGGCACCTCGGTGATCTCCCACGTCGTGAGCATCGGGGCCGCGGCCACGGACGACTCGGCCCCCCGCCCCGGCCCCTCCGACCTCGAGGCTATCGATGCCTCACCGGTGCGCTGCTTCGACCAGGGCACCTCCGCGCGCATGGTCGAGGCCATAGAGGCCGCGGGGGCCGAGGGCGACTCCCTCGGCGGAGTGGTGGAGGTCATCGCCCACGGGGTCCCCACCGGCCTCGGGAGCCACGTCCACTGGGACCGCAAGCTCGACGGCCGCCTCGCCGGCGCGCTCATGGCTGTGCCCGCTATGAAGGGAGTCGAGCTGGGCGACGGTTTCGACCTCGCCCGCCGGCGCGGCTCCCGGGCTCACGACGAGATAAACACCGATCTCACCCGCCAAAGCGACCGGGCGGGTGGGACCGAGGGCGGGATCTCGATGGGCGGGACGCTGCGGATGAGGGTGGCGATGAAGCCGTTGTCGACCCTCAAGAAGAGGCTTCGGACGGTGGACCTCGCCAGCGGCGAGGCGGCGGAAGCATTTCAGGAGCGGACCGATGTCTGCGCGGTGCCCGCCGCCGGGGTCGTGTGCGAAGCGGTCGTCGCCCTGGTGCTCGCCGACGCGGCCCTCGAGAGTTTCGGCGGCGACACCCTTGACGACTTCGTGAGCGCGCACCGTCTGCGCCTCGAGAGAACCGCCCCCCAGTGATCGTCCTCGTGGGATTCATGGGCGCGGGCAAGTCAACCGTGGGCCGTCTGTTGGCGGAGCGGCTCGGCTGCGACTTCGCCGACACCGACGCTCTGATCGAGGCCCGCGCCGGCGCCCCGGTCAAGGACATCTTCAGTTGCGCCGGCGAGGATGCCTTTCGGGCGCTCGAACGCGACGTGGTGGCCGAGGCGCTGATGGGCGGCTCCGGAGTGGTCGCGCTGGGGGGAGGGGCGCTCGGGGACGCCGCTACCCGTGCGGCGCTGGCCGAGGCGCGGGTGGTGCATCTCGAGGTCTCCATCGAAGAGGCTTTGCGGCGGCTGGGATCGGACGAGTCGCGGCCGCTGCTGGCCGCTGATCCGGCCGGGCTCTATGCCGCCCGCCTCGGCGTCTACGCAGCCGCCGCCGATATCGTGGTCGGGACCGACGAGAGGGGGCCGGAGGAAGTCGCGGCCGAGGTCGCCGGGAAGGTTCGGCCACTGCCCGAGCCCCGCCGCATCCCTGTTCCCCTTCCCGGCCGGGCGCACGAGGTGGTCGTGGGCCGCGGCCTGATCGCCCGAATAGACGGGCTCCTGCCCCCGATCGAGGGGGCGGAGAAAGCGGTAATCGTGACCCACGCCTCGCTAAAGTGTGTCGCCGCCGACGTTGCGACTGCGGTGGCACGGCGCGGCCTCGCTACCCTGGTAACCGAGGTCCCGGAGGGCGAGGGCTCGAAATCACTGGCCTCGGCCGAGCACCTCTACGACGTCCTGGCCGAGGCGGGCGCGCACCGGCGCGACCTGGTGGTGAGCGTGGGCGGGGGAGTGCTCTCGGACCTCAGCGGCTTCGTCGCCGCCACCTACCATCGCGGGATGCCGGTCGTCCACGTCCCCACCACGCTACTCGCCCAGGTGGACGCCGCCATCGGGGGCAAGACGGGCGTCAACACGCCCCACGGCAAGAACCTCGTGGGCGCCATCCATCAGCCCGCCGCGGTCGTCTGCGACATCGACGTGCTCAAGGGTCTGCCGCAGGAGGAACTCGTCTCGGGGTTAGCAGAGGTCTGCAAGTACGGGTTCATCGCGGCTCCCGATCTCCTCGAGCTACTCGATAAGCGCGGCCCCGACATCCTGCAACGCGACCCGGAGCTTCTGGAGGAGATCGTCGCCACCTGCGTCGCCATCAAGGCCTCAGTGGTGGCGCGCGACGAGCGCGAGAGTGGCGAACGAGCTCACCTCAACTACGGGCACACCTTTGGTCACGCCATCGAGCACCTCTCGGGGATTAAATCCCTGGTTCCGACCTCGGCGGAGCCGTTGCGTCATGGCGAGGCGATCTCCCTGGGCATGATCTGCGCCGCCTGCCTCGCCTCCGAGCTGGGGCTTCTCGACGACGACGACGTCGCTCTCCATCGCCGGCTGCTCGGCTCATTGGGACTGCCGGTCAACGCGGAGCTCTCAATCGGCGAGCTCGAAGACATCTGGCGCCACGACAAGAAGTACGACGGCGCGGCCCGCTTCGTGGTTCTGGAGGGCCTCGGGCGGCCGCGCTCGGGAGTGGCCGCGCCGAGCCCGGTGCTCGAACGAGCCCTGGCCAGGGTGGCGATCGCATGAAGGCTCTGGTGTTGCACGGGCCCAACCTCAACCTGGTTCACATGCGCGATCCTGCTCTCTACGGGACGAGCTCTCTCGCCGACATCGGCGAGCTCCTCGAGAAGGAAGCTCGCGCGCTGGATCTCGTTCTCTCTATCCATCACAGCGCGCGCGAGGGCGAGATCATCGAGCTCCTGCACCAAGGCATCGGCGAGGTCGAAGGGGCCCTGCTCAACCCCGGCGCCTACGCCCACACGAGCCGTGCCATCGCCGACGCCATCGAAGCCGTCGTCTACCCGGTCATCGAGGTCCACCTCTCCAATATCCATGCTCGGGAGGAGTGGCGGCGGGTGTCGGTCACCGCGGAGAGGTGCCGGGGCCTGATCTCGGGGTTCGGCGCCGACTCCTACGTGCTCGGCCTCCGCGCCCTCGCCACCATCGTGAGAAGCTGAGGGCATGGATCACGAAGCTCGCATCAAACGAATCAGGGAGTCGCTCTCGGCCCACAACGCCGAGGCGTTGCTCGTCACCGACCTCGCCAACGTGCGTTACCTGACCGGGTTCTCGGGCAGCAACGGGCAGGTTCTGATCACCGAGAACGCGGCCGTGTTCATGTCGGATTCGCGCTACGCAGCCAGGGCCGCCGACATGGTGCAGGGGGCCGAGGTCCTCATCTACCCGCACCGCATGAGCGACGCCTTGAAGGAGCGGCTGCATGGCGTCGGCAGGCTCGCAATAGAGGCGGCGAACCTCTCGGTTGCGAGCCTCGAATCGCTCACCGAGCGACTGGACGGGGTCGAGCTCGTACCCACGAAGTCGGTGGTCGAGAACCTGCGCCGCACCAAGGATCAGGAGGAGGCCGCGCTGTTGCGCGAGGCGATCCGGATCGGCGCCGAGTCGTTCTCGTGGGTGCTTCAGCGCCTGAGGGAGGGGGCCTCCGAACGGCAGGTGGCGCTGGACCTCGAGGTGCACCTGCGGAGCTCCGGGGCGGAGGCGGTGTCGTTCGAGCCCATCGTCGGTAGCGGCCCTCTGAGCGCTCACATCCACCACACCCCCTCGGAGCGAGTTCTGCAGCGGGGAGACATCGTGCTGATGGACTTCGGCTGCCGTTATGAGGGTTACTGCTCGGACCTCACCCGCACGGTCGTGGTGGGGGCCGCGAGTGATGAGCAGCGGGAGATCTACGACCTGGTCTTGAGGGCACAAGCAGAGGGAATCGCCGCGGCGAAAGCGGGGGCCGGGACCGAGGATGTGGATGTTGCTGCCCGCAATGTTATCGAGGAAGGCGGCCACGGCGATGAGTTCAACCACTCGCTGGGCCACGGGGTGGGGCTCCACATCCACGAGGCGCCCCGGCTTGGCAAATCGCCCGAGGAGGATCTCGACGCGAAGACGCTGAAGGCCCAGGACGTGGTGACGATCGAACCGGGCGTTTACCTCAACGGCAAGTTCGGTATTCGCATCGAGGACTGCGTCCTGGTGACGGAGCAAGGCTGCGAGGTCCTCGGCTCTGCCCCCAAGGACCACCTCCTGGAAGTGTGAGAGGAACAGATACTTGATCTCGACCAACGACATGCGCCCGGGCCAGACGCTCGAGCTCTCCGGCGACCTCTTCACGATCGTCAACTATCAGCACGTGAAACCGGGCAAGGGCCAGGCGTTCGTTAAGACCAAGCTCAAGAACGTCAAGTCGGGTGCGGTCACCGACCGGACCTTTCGCGCCGACGAGAAGGTCAGCCTCGCGGTTCTCGACAAGCGGGAGATGCAGTATCTCTATGAAGACGACGCCGGGCTCGTGTTCATGGACAAGGAGAGCTATGAGCAGGTCCACGTCGATCCCGAGCTTCTGGGGGAGTCCCGCCGCTTTCTGAGCGATGGGGCCACCTGCCTCGTGCCGACTTACGAGGGCACACCAATCGGCGCCGAGCTGCCGCTGTCGCTAGAGCTCGAGGTGACCGAAACCGAGCCCGGCCACAAGGGCGACCGCGTCTCCGGCGTGCTCAAGCCGGCGACGGTCGAGACGGGGGCCGTGGTGCAGGTGCCGCTGTTCATCGAGCAGGGCCAGAAAATCAAGGTCGACACTCGCTCCGGCACCTACATGTCGCGCGCGTGAGCAGCACGACTCACTCTTGAAGGGCCGTCGCGCCGCCCGCCGGCTCGCGCTGGATGTGCTCTACGAAGCCGAGATCCGGGGCCGCTTGCCGGTGGAGGCGTTCTTGGAGCGCGAGCATCACGGCTGGGTAATCCCCGCCGCAGAGGACACGCTCGACCCGGTGGAGGCGCTGCTCGAAGACGACTCGGATGAGACGAGCGACCGGCTCGGCGATCGTCACGGAGAACGAACAGATGTCGTCGACTACGCGCGCGGCCTCGTCGAAGGTGTTCAGGAGCACCAGGCCGACATCGACGAGCTCATCGTCAAGCACGCGGAGCGCTGGGGGCTGCAGCGCATGCCGGTGGTGGACAGGACGGTGCTCCGAATGGCGACCTGCGAGCTGCTGTGGGGGGAGGACATCCCGGTGGCGGTGGCGATCAACGAGGCCGTCGAGCTGGTGAAGTCGTTGTCGACAGACGACTCTGGTCGCTTCGTGAACGGCGTGCTGGGCCGGATCGCAGAGGAGAAAACTGCCCGGACCTGACCCCCTCTCGCGTTTTGAGCGCGTCAGAGTACCGAAAACGGTATCGAGAGGCGCTCAAAACCGTCGGGTCCTTGCTTTGAGGGCGGGCGACGCGATAGCGTCGGCCCAACTACAGTCCTTTAACTCGGCCCTGTGGGGCCGGAAAGGAGCACGATGATCGCTCTGCACACGCGCGCTTCCCGGACTTGGTTCTCATCGGGAAGCGCTTTTTGATGGGCGGGGACCCCTCCCATGACCACGCAGAGCCGGCCGCGGCGCCACCCGGCCCGGCCCACGTCATGGAGTCGGACGAGATCCGGCGCGCGCTCACCCGGATCGCTCACGAGATAGTCGAGCACAACAAGGGGGCCGAGGATCTCTGCCTGGTGGGGATCAGGACCAGGGGCGCGCCTCTGGCCGAGCGACTGGCGCGCTCCATCGCCTCTTTCGAGGGCTTGGCCGTGCCCTCGGGCGCGCTCGACGTCACGCTCCATCGCGACGACGTCGCGCTCAAACGGCCGCGCTCCGTGGAACGAACCACGGTGTCGGCCGACGTGAACGGCCTCGCCGTGGTACTGGTCGACGACGTCCTTTACACCGGCCGTACGATCCGGGCGGCGCTCGACGCCCTGCTCGAACTCGGCCGCCCGCGCGTGGTTCGCCTGGCGGTTCTGGTCGACCGAGGCCATCGCGAGTTCCCGATCCGCGCCGACCACGTCGGCCGCAACCTGCCTACCTCGGTTCAGGAAGTCGTCTCGGTCCACCTCACGGAGACCGACGGAGAGGACGCGGTGATGATCTCAAAGCTTGGCGGGGGCCCCGCATGATCGAACACCTGTTGTCGATGGACCAGCTTACCGCCCCGGATATAACGACGATCCTCGACACCGCAGAGTCGTTGCTCGAGGTCACTCATCGCCCCATCAAGAAGCTCCCCACGCTTCGGGGCAGGACCGTGTGCAACCTCTTCTATGAGGCCTCGACCCGCACACGCATCTCGTTCGAGCTGGCGGCCAAGCGGCTGAGCGCGGACGTCATCAACTTCTCCGCCGACGGGAAGTCGGCGGTCGCCAAGGGGGAGTCGTTCAAGGACACCGCGTGGACGCTCGAGGCCATGGGCGTCGACGCCATCATCGTGCGCCACGGCGCGTCGGGAGCGCCGCACCAGCTCGCCCGGTGGGTCAAGGCGAGCGTGATCAACGCAGGCGACGGCTGCCACGAGCACCCCACCCATGCCCTGCTCGACCTGTTCTCGATCCGCAGGCGCTTCAAGGACTTCGAGGGCCTCGAGGTAGCGATCGTCGGCGACGTGGTGAACTCGCGCGTGGCGAGGTCAAACGTCAAGGGACTGCTCGCCATGGGGGCAAGCGTTACCCTCGTGGGCCCGCGCACCATGGTCCCGAGGAGCGCGGCGGCGTGGGGAGCGACCATCGTGCACGACCTCGATGAGGTCATCGGCGACGTCGATATCTGCTACCTGCTGCGCGTACAGAAGGAGCGCCAGTCGGAGCAGCTGTTCCCCTCCGACCGTGAGTACGCGGCCTGCTGGGGGCTCGATTCCAAGCGGCTGCACCGCATGAAGCCCGACGCCCTCGTCATGCACCCCGGCCCCCTCAATCGCGGGGTCGAGATCTCGGCCGAAGCCTCGGAGTCCGAGCGCGCCATCATTTTGGACCAGGTGGCCAACGGCCTCGCGGTGCGAATGAGCCTGCTCTACCTGATGCTCGGCGGCAGAGATGAGTGGTCATGACGCAGGCACTGCTGTTCGCCGGAGCGCGCTTGATCGATCCGGCTTCGGGGCGAGATGAGATCTGCGACGTGCTGGTGGCCGAGGGTGTGGTCAAGGCTCTCGGGCGCGGCCTCGACGCCGCAGGCGCGGAGGTGATCGATCTCGAGGGGGCGCTGCTGGGTCCCGGGCTCGTCGACCTCCACACCCACCTGCGTGAGCCTGGGCGCGAGGACGAGGAAGACATCGCGTCTGCCTCGGCTGCGGCTGCGGCCGGCGGCTACACGGCCCTGTGCGCCATGCCCAACACCGACCCGGTGGCGGACAGCGCTGCGGTGGTGGAGAAGGTATGGGCGAGAGGCCGCAGCGTAGGACTGATCGAGGTGGTGCCGGCGGGGGCCCTGTCGCGCGGTTTGAGGGGCGTCGAGATGGCCGACCTCGGCGAGATGGCGCGCGGCCGGGCTCGAGTGCGCCTGTTCACCGACGACGGCCATGGGGTCCAGGACGCGCTCTTCGCCCGCAGGGCCATGGAGTACCTGTCGGGATTCGACTGCATCTACGCGGAGCATTGCGAAGACGACAGCCTCGCTCGGGGCGGGCAGATGAACGAGGGCGAGCGCTCGATGGCGCTGGGGTTGAGGGGCATCCCGGCCGAAGCCGAGGAGCTGATGGCGGCGCGCGACATCGCCCTGGCCAAGCTCACGGGCTGCCGGCTTCATCTGCTGCACATCTCGACCGCAGGCACGGTCGAGCTCGTGCGCCGGGCCAAGGCCGAGGGCGTGGCCGTGACCGCGGAGGCGACCCCGCACCACTTCACGCTGACCGATGCCGCTCTCGAGGGCTACGACCCCAACGCCAAGGT
>JBPCPZ010000133.1:0-6531 GCA_050998655.1 Actinomycetota bacterium | reverse complement strand
GGGCGGAGGCGAGTCGCTCGCCCGGGCGCTCGAGAAGCTCGAGATCTCGGCCAAGAAGATCCCGATGAACGTCAACCCTGCTCAAGCGAGCATGTACATCGTGAATCCGTTGTCCGGCCGCCGCGTCAACTTCGCTCGTCTGTTCTCGACTCATCCCTCCACCCAAGAGCGCATCGCTCGCCTGAGAGATTGGCGCCCATAGCCCCCTCGACTTTTTCACCGTAACCCGCGCCCAGCGCGGGTTCTGACGAAAAGGTCGCCCTAGAGCAGCGAGAGTTGCTCGTTATGTGCGTTTGGCTCAGTCTGCTTCGAGGCTCGTCCTCGCCTCGAGGCAGACTTTCGTTCGAACCCAGCTTCGTCCAGCAGGCTCCCCACGGTGCGAGAAAGCTTGTTGCGCTCCTCCTTGGGCCCGTAGGCCGAACGCCGGTAGAGCTGCTCGTAGTCGACGATCAGCTCGGGAAACTCCTCCTGAAGCCAGCCCATGTATTCCTCGCGCACGACCGGACGCAGGTGAAGGAAGATCGGCGTGACATGAGTGGCTCCCGACGCCACAGCGGCATCGACGACCCGCTTCATCCCGCCGAGGTCGTCGGTGATTCCCGGCAGGATTGGCGCCAGCATCACGCCGGAGGGAATTCCCGAAGCGTTGAGCCGAGCGACGGCTTCCATGCGCTTCAAAGGATGAGGTGTGCCCGGCTCGCTCTTGCGCCACGCGGCCTCGTCCAGAGTCGGAATCGAGAATGCGGTCGAAACCTGGGTCACCTCGGCGGCTGCAAGCAGCAAATCCAGATCGCGCATCATCAGAGTGCCCTTGGTGAGAATTGAGAACGGGTTGTGGTGGTCTGAGAGGGCCTGGATGATCCCCCGCATGAGCCTGTAGCGCCCTTCGGCGCGCTGGTAGGGATCGGTGGCGGTCCCCATGGTGATGTGCTCACCTTTCCAGGACTTCGACCGGAGCTTGACCCGCAAAAGGTCGGGGGCATTGACCTTGACGACGATCTTGCTGTCGAAATCGTTGCCCGCGTCCATGTCCATATAGGTATGCGTGACGCGAGCGAAACAGTATTTGCACCCGTGGGAGCAGCCCCTATAGGGGTTGATCGTCCAGTTGAACGGGAGGTAGTTGCCCGGCACGGGATTGACTATGGACTTCGCCTCGACCTCGATGAACTCGATGCCCCGGAACTGCGGCGTGTCGAACGTGCGACGGCGAAGCTCGAACAGCTGGTCGAGAGCCATCCCGCCACTATAGAACATATGTTCGATAAGAAAGCCTACCGAGTCCGAGCCCCGCAGACCAACGGCGGCGGCTGTTATGCCGTACCGGCGAGACCGATCAAGTGGCCCTCGGGGTCCGTGAAGTGGCCGATCACGAGGTCCATCCCTGGGGCCTGGTCGGGGCCCATCCGGCGCGTCCCCCCGAGGCTCTCGGCCTTCCGGAGCGCGGCTTCTACGTCGGGAACACCGACGTAGAACATGACATGACCGTCGTAGCCCGTGCCTCCACCGACGCCGCCGGGGATCCCGATCCCCTCGGCGGTCGTGCTCCGCTCCACGAAACCGTAATTGCCCGGCTGAGAGATCTCCTCCGAGACCGGGCCGCTCGTGTCGAACTCCCACCCGAATAGGTCGCCGTAGTAACTACGGAGCTTCGCCGGATCGCTCCCGGTAATCTCGAAGTGCACAACTGGCTGTCCCATGGTCGTCCCTTCCGCGCCCAACTCAGGAGAATCTAGCGGGTGCTGTGTAAAGCCGCTCGATTCCTCGCCACGCCGCAGCTCCCAATGCCAACCCGACCACGTTGCCGAGCACGTCCACAAGCTCCGCGCTCCTGTCGAACCAGGTGGCCTGCACTAGCTCGAGAAGCATGCCCAAACCACCAACGAGGAGGATCACCAGCAGCGCGCGACCGTGTGACCGGCGTCGGGGCAGACCCGGGCGCCACGCCGTCGCCAGCAACAGAGTGAGGGTGAAAGGCCCGTAGAAGAGGCAGTGCCCGGCAGCGTCTTGTACGCCGGAGCTGATGTTGGCACCGGCAGCAACCGCTGGAACACGTGTGGCGGCCGCCAGGGAGCTCGCCTCGTTCGCCGGAATAACGGAGAGCATCACTATCGTCACCAACAGGCTTGCGACAAGCAGCCACAGAATGACGCCGACGACGTTGACTCTCTCTTCGTACACTCGGCCAGTGTAGTGAGCGGTGGAACCGCCCCACGTCACAGGCCCGAGCGGATTCTCAGAAGGCTGGTTCAGCCCTCCGGAAGCGGGCGGGTCGTGCGCAGCCGTGGAACGGCTTCGACTGCAACAATGGCGCCAAGGATCAGTGCGGCCCCCGTCCAGTCGAGGGTACCCAGCGTCTCGCCCTTCAGGAGGTAGGCGAAAAGTCCCGCGAAGGCCGGTTCGCTCGCCAGGATCAAGGCTGTGCGAGCGGGGGGAGCATGACGCTGCGCGTAGGTCTGGACGAAGAATCCGAGGGCGCTTGCGATGAAAGCGGTAACCAGCAACGCGCTCCAAACGACACTGCTGGTGGGAATGATCAGATCGCCCTGACCGATCGCGAACAGCAACGGCACGACGCCAGAGACCGCTAGCTGGACGGCGAGCAGGGCACCGACGTCATGCTCGACGACCGCTCGGTCGGTGAAGAGGATGTGAAGCGCAAAGGAACACGCGGTCACGAGGACGAGGGCGTCACCGCCCAGGTGAAGGTCTCCTCCTGTGCCCGATAACAGATACAACCCCACGCCTGCAGTCGCCGCCGCGGCCCATGCCACGGGACCGGGGTGCTGGCCGAACAGAACCCCCCCGAACAGCGGAGTCAGGACCACGAACAGGCCGGTGATGAACGCGGTGTTGGACGCAGTCGTTCGTTCGAGCCCGAGCGTCTGGAAGATGTAGCCGAGCATGAGAAAGAAGCCCATGACCAATCCCGCGCGCCACCCTGATGCAGACAGCCGAATAAGCCTGCGCCGAAACATCACGGCCACCAGCAGGGATGCGCTCAAGAAACGATAAGAGAGGAACGTCATCACCGGGATGAGCGCGACCGCGTCCTGGACCATGACGAAAGTCAGGCCCCACACCGTCGCGATTCCCACCAGCGCGATCTCCGCCCATGGGCGCCGTCTCGCGAAGGTCAGTTCTGCGGAAATCCGAGATCCACGCCGCGCGACCCCTGTGCAAGCCGACGGACGGTACTGGCCTTAGCGCGCCTGAAGAACTTCACACTCGAGTGTGTGGTTGGTAACTCTCACGAATCGGCTCCCGGCTGCTCAGAGGCAGCGATCGCATCGGCAAACAGCTCGAAGCCCTCGTCCGCCTCCTCCATCGTGAGGCTCATCGGAGGCGCCATACGAACACAGTTACCGTAGAGGCCTCCCTTGCCGATCAGCAACCCTCGACTCCTGGTCTCCTCCATCACGCGCCCGGCGGCGGCCACATCGGGCTCCTTGCCGGGAGGCTTCACCAGCTCGATGCCGATCATGAGACCCTTGCCGCGCACATCACCGATGAACGCATGCTGTTGTTGGAGATCCCGCAGTCGCGAAAAGAGATGCTCTCCCACCTTGCGAGCGTTGGTCTGCAGATCGTTGTCAAGCATGTAATTCAGATTCGCCAGAGCCCCGGCGGTGACGAGAGGGTTCCCACCGAAAGTGGAGATCGAGTTCGCCCCCACACAGTCCATCAGCTCAGGACGGGCGACCACTCCTCCAACCGAAAGACCGTTGCCGATCCCCTTGGCGAACGTGACGATGTCGGGCCTGACGTCGTGTGCATCGATGCCCCAGAAGTGCTCCCCGGGACGCCCCCATCCAGTCTGCACTTCGTCGGAAATGAACAATATGTCGTACGCGTCCAGGACATCCTTCATCGCCCTAAAGAATCCATCGGGAGGAGAGGCGAAACCCCCTACCCCCTGAATCGGCTCGGCGATCATGCATGACACGTCTCCGGAAGTGGTGGTTTCAATGACGTTGCGCAGGTCGTCGGCGCATGCCTTGTTGAAGTCCTCATCGGACATGTAACCGAACGGGCTTCGATAGCGATAGCCGTTCTGAACGTAGCTGACCCTCACCGGCGAAAGCGCCGACGCGCACCAACCGCGGTTACCGGTTATGCCCATAGCCGCGAACGAACGGCCGTGGTAGCTGTTGCGAAGAGCGAGGACCTGGTGAGAGCGCCGGTAGCTGGTAGCCAGCAACATAGCCGCCTCGTTGGCCTCGGTTCCCGAGCACACGAAGTAGACCTTGGCGTCATCCATAGGAGCGAGCTGCGAGATCTTCTCGGCCAGCTCGACGGCGGGCTCGATCAGATAGAGCGTCGAGCTATGAATCATTTTTCCGGCCTGGTCCCTTATCGCCTCGACGACCTCGGGGACGTTGTGCCCTGACGTCGTCGTGAGGATGCCGCCAAAGAAATCCAGATAACGCCGGCCTTCTGAGTCCCACACGTGGCGGCCGTCGCCCCGCTCCAAAGACAGCGGCTCGTCGTAGTAAAGCGCCAGCCACGAAGGCATGACGGCCTTGTGACGGTCGAAAAGGGATGCTTGAGGCCCCATTGTCTCACCCTCTTTCTTCAGTGGTCCGGCCCCCAGGCTAATCGACCGGCGCGGGCCGTGTCGGGCCCGGCTCATCCGTCGACGGTCGACCTAGGTCCCGGCCCTCCTCTGTTCGGTCCGCGTAACGCTGATGAAAGCGCACCGGCTCCTGGCGCTTTGTGCGAACCCGCAGGTTCAGCAGCTCGACGAGGAGCGAGAAACCCATCGCAAAGTAGACGTAGCCTTTGGGTATGTGCTGATCGAACCCGTCCAGCAACAAGGTGAGGCCGATCAAGAGCAGAAAGCTCAGCGCCAGCATTTTGACGGTCGGGTGTCCATTGACGAACGTACTGACGGCTTCTGCGGAGATCAGCATGATGCCCACCGCGACGATCACGGCCGCCACCATCACTGCGAGCTCGTCCACCATCCCGACCGCCGTGATCACCGAGTCAAGCGAGAAGACGGCGTCTAGGAGCACGATCTGGATGATGACCGCCGAGAACGACGCTGCGACACGATCGGAGGCATGGCCCTCCTCGCCCTCCAGACGATCGTGAATCTCGAATGTGCTCTTTCCAAGCAGGAACAAACCCCCGACGATCAAAATGAGGTCGCGGCCCGAGATCTCATTGCCGATAAGCGAGAATAGCGGCGACGTCAGCCCGATGACCCAGGACAGAGTCAGCAGCAGCAGAATACGCATGACCAGAGCGAGGCCCAGGCCCGTCTGCCGCGCCCGCGCCTGCTGGGCAGCAGGAAGCTTGCCTGCAAGAATCGAGATGAACACGACATTGTCGATCCCGAGGACGACTTCCAGCGCCAAAAGCGTGGCAAAGCCGATCCATATGTCCGGGTCCGACAGCCACTCCACCGACACTCTCTACCATGTGAGGCCCGCAATGGGAGCGCTGCCGAACTAGGCCGCGGCCGAGCGTTTCCAGTAGGAGTAAAGCTGCGCCCCGGAAAAGGCTCTCGGGTCCCTTGGTCACCGGCGGCTTCAGGCGCCCTGTTGATCCTCCAGCGCGGCCCGGATGCGCCCGGCCTCGGCTGGTGGCACCCAGCGGGAGATGGAGTCGGCGATGGCCGCGGCGGTTATCTCGGCCCCCGCATTCCTCAGCGCCACCACAGTCTTGTAGACGAAACCACGGTAGGAGGCGGGGATCCGCACGCCCGATACTGCCCCGGTCCGTTGCCATTCCTGCTCGAGCTCCTTCATCTCTGGGTCCTGCCACCACGGCCTTCCCGGCTGGACCGGGCCCTTAAAGCGGTGCAAGGGCACCACGTTGACGGGACGGGAGCCCTGACGTCGCCATGAGGGGGCCGAGTGGAAGTCGGGCTCGTAGGTCAGTCGCTTGGAGGAGAGGCTCTCCTGGTCGGAGTTGTCCTCCACGAGCAGAACCAGCCGGAGGCTGCGCCCCTGCTCGTCGGGAACGTTCCCGGCACTGCGGATAGCGAGCGCCTCCGTAATCGAAAGCGCAAAGCCCCCGGCGGAGAGCCCGGCATCCCCGGCATGCCAGGCTTTCAGCGCGCGCTCAAGCTCCCCCGTGCTCATCAGATACCAACCGTCTTCCAGCATCTGCAAGGAAAGATTAGTCCGTTCTCACATCCGATCACCGACGCTCCGAGAGAACGCAAGAAAAAATGAGAGATCCTCTTTCGGAGGCCGGTTTTCACCCCAAAGAGTGTCATAGCCCCCTGTCATAGTGACCTGCATGGAAGTCACTTCGATGGACGAAGCGATCAAGCAGATCGAGAAGTCCAACATCGATCTCGAGCCCGAGGTGTTGGACGCCCCTGCGGTGCAGGAGCTGCTGGCTCGCTACGCAAAGGCCAAGAAGCTGGTGTCCTACGGCGAGACCATGCTGGCGGCAAAGCTCGGCGACGCTGAGATGGTGGCGCGCACCACCGGAGTGTCCCTGGGTAAGCCAAGGCCGCGGTCGACACGGGAAATTCCTTGAAGTCGGCCGACGAGGTCCGAGACGCGTTCAGAT
>JBPCPZ010000100.1:0-7079 GCA_050998655.1 Actinomycetota bacterium | reverse complement strand
ACGCTATGACGAGATCTCGGCCTTGGTGCAGGATCGGCAGCCCGAGCGAGAACGAGTTCTGGACCAGGTGGGCGACGAGATCCTTGCACAGCTCAAGGAGGTAAAGATCCGGGCAGAGGTCTCCGGACGCCCGAAGCACCTCTATTCCATATACGAGCAGCTCGTGCTGCGCGGCAAGCAGTTCGAGGATATTTTCGATTTGCTCGGCATCCGCGTCGTCGTCGAGAGCGTCAGGGACTGCTATGCGGCATTGGGTTCGATCCACACGCTCTACACGCCGGTCCCCAGCCGTTTCAAGGACTACATCGCGATGCCCAAGTTCAATATGTATCAGTCGCTGCACACCACGCTGATGGGGCCGGGGGGGAGGCCCATGGAGATTCAGATCAGAACTCAGGACATGCATCGCGCCGCCGAGTACGGGATCGCCGCACACTGGCTCTACAAGGATCAGCAGAGAGGCAAGACGCCCGAAGCGGAGATGGCGTGGCTGCAACGGGTCATGGACTGGCAGAAGGAGTCGATCGACCCGAGTGATTTCATGGAGTCACTCAAGATCGATCTCTATGCCGACGAGGCCTTCGTATTCACGCCCAAAGGCGACGTCATCGCTCTGCCGCGCGGGGCGGGCCCACTCGACTTCGCCTACGCCATACACACCGAGGTCGGCCACAGGACCGTGGGAGCTCGCGTCAACGGCAGGCTTGTCTCATTGAGCCACGAGCTCTCGTCGGGCGACTCGGTGGAGGTCATCACTTCCAAGGGTCAGGCGTCGCCGTCGCGCGACTGGCTGAAGCTCGTCAAGACGCCGCGCGCTCGAAACAAGGTCAGGCAATGGTTCGCTCGTGAGCGCCGCGAGGACGCGCTCGCACAGGGCAAAGACTCGTTGCTCGCTGCGATCAAGAAACACGGACTACCGGCGGACAAGGTCACGAAGAGCGATGTCCCGGCCAAAGTGGCAGAGGAGCTCAAGTTTCCGGATCTCGAAACGATGTACGTGGCGATCGGAGAGAGCCACCTCTCCCCGCAGTCGGTCACCACTCGGATCATCCGCATCTTCGATCCACAGAGCACTCAGGAAGAGGACGATGCCGTTCAGCCGCGTCGGCGCAGGAAGCGGCCGAACCGCGGCAGAGGAATCATCGTCGAAGGGCACGACGATCTCCTGGTGCGGCTTGCGCTCTGCTGCACACCTGTCCCTGGTGACGCCGTCGTCGGCTTTCTGACGCGCGGACGAGGCGTCTCCGTGCATCGCGAGGACTGTCCCAACGCCAAGTCCCTGCGGGCTCAGGACGACGAGCGTATGGCCTCCGTGTGGTGGGACGAACGCCAGAAGACGACCTTTGTCGCCGCGATCCGGATCGAGGCGCTCGATCGCACCAAGCTCTTGCGCGACGTCACGACGGCCATCTCCGATCAGGGCATATTCATCGTTTCTTCCAGCACCCGTACCGGTCGGGATGGGATCGCCAGCCTCTCGTTCACCTTCGAGCTCGTAGACCCAAGCCATCTCGATCACGTGCTCCAGGCGATCCGGAGGATCGATTCGGTGTTTGACGCCTACCGGGTCGGCTCCGCGGCCCACAATTAGCCTGTGACCAACCCGGTGAGGGTCTTTCTCAGCGTGGGCGCGCTCCTGCTGATGCTCCCGGGATGTGAGGGCGAGACCTTCTCCCTGTCCCCGGCTCAAGATGCCGCCTCGGATTTCGTTGCCGCCTGGGACGGTGGCGATTTCAAGTCCATGAGCGCGCTGCTCGACGAAGAGTCTCGGAAGCGTTTCGGAGCCCGGCGTCTCGAGCGTCTCATGCGCAACACACTTCGTCCGGGCTGGATCACGCGCTACGACGTCAAGCTCGGCGAGGCGGTGAGGGAGCCCGCCATCTCCTCTGAGGAGGAGCTGAGCCGAACCTCTGAGGTGAGGACGGAGGCGCCCTACGTGATCACCTATCGTTCGCGCGCCACGGTCAAACCGGTTGCTCTGGTCGGGAGCCTGGGGCTCGTGTACGACAAGAAGACACAGGAATGGAGCGCCCGCTGGGGGAGGTCGGCGCTATGGCCACAGGTTGAGCGAGCCTCGGGATTCGCCGTGACCGTACGCTGGCCCCAGAGGGCCGCGATAAAGGATCGCTCCGGCCGCCCGCTGGCGAAGGGGGGAGCTTCCGGTCGCAGCTACCCACAAGGGGCCGTTGCGGGGAGCACCCTCGGACACATCGGCAAGCTCGCAGAGCGTGACCTCAGTAGCCTGCCTCGTTACTATGGAAGGGGAGACCTTGCCGGCGCCTCGGGCCTCGAGGCCGCCTACGAGTCCAGGCTCGCCGGCACCCCCACGATGCGACTGGTCCTGACCGACGCCAAGGGCCGTGTTCTGCAGACCTTGGGCCGCAAGAGTGGACGGCCGGGCCGCGCCGTCCAGACCACTCTGGACGTGGACGTGCAGCGCGCGGCCGAGATCGCCTACGGCGGCACCGTCGGGGGCGCGGTCGTGGTCGAGCCCGATAGCGGCAACCTGCTGGCGGTGGTGTCGTCGTCCTCCTTTGATCCCAACAACTACGTGGGAGCGGCCGAGGTCGAGCCCTTCAATCGCGCTCTGTCGGGGCTCTATCCGCCGGGTTCCTCCATGAAGGTCGTAACCGCATCGGCGGCCCTCGAGGATGGAACGGTCTCGCCCCAGACCACGGTCACCGGCCCCAAGGACTACAAGGGTGTCGTCAACTTCGAGTCGGGCGAGTTCGGATCGATCCCGTTCTCTGACGCCGTGCGTTTCAGCGTAAACACTGCCTTCGCACAGGTGGCGGAGGACCTCGGCGCGGCAAAGCTCACCCGCTATGCAGGTGAGTTCGGCTTCAACCTCCGGCCGCGCCTGGGCGTGTCGGCTGCCCGTTCCTCTTTTCCCCGTCCCGAGGCTCTGTGGGACCTGATGTGGGGCTCGATAGGCCAGGCTCAAGTGCTGGCTACGCCCCTGCAGATGTCCACGGTGGCAGCCACGATCGCTAACCACGGCAAGAGGATGGCACCGCGTATCTCCTTCTTGTTGCCGAAGGATGGTGAGCGGGTCGTGTCCAGGCGAACGGCGGACCAGATGAACCAGATGATGCAAGCGGTCGTGACCTCGGGCACCGGAGTGAGGGCGCAGGTTCCGGGAGTCGCGGTGGCCGGCAAGACCGGGACCGCGGAGGTGGATGTTGCCGGAGAGCGCCGCAACCATGCCTGGTTCGTAGCTTTCGCACCGGCCACCGAACCTCGGGTAGCGATCGGGCTGGTGTCCGAGTACGGGGGCGTGGGTGGCCAGGTCGCGGCCCCTCTGGCGGGCCGCATGCTCGCGGCTGTGCTCCCGCTCGTTCCATGAGGGCGGTGGTCCAGCGCTCGGGGAAGGCCCGGGTCGAAGTCTCGGGCGATGTCGTCGGCGCGATCTCCGCCGGTGTGGTGATTCTCCTCGGCATCACCGCCACGGACGGGGACCAGGAGGCGAGCTGGCTTGCGAGCAAGGTGGCGAACCTGCGCATCTTCAACGACGACGAGGGCAAGATGAACCGCTCCCTGCTGGACGTCTCGGGCGAGGTGCTGCTCGTGTCGCAGTTCACTCTCTACGGGGATGCCCGCCGGGGCCGCCGGCCGTCGTTCATCACCGCCGCCCAGGGCCCGGAGGCGAGGGCCGTCTACGAGCGCTCGATCGAGGCCTTCAGAGCGCTCGGGGTGAGGACCGAGACGGGTGAGTTCGGGGCCGAGATGGACCTTTCTCTGACCAACAGGGGGCCGACCACGATCCTGCTGGACTCAGCCAAGACCTTCTAGCCTGGTGTCCCTCGGGTACCGGTGGACCGCCCGCGCTTCACCCGCTCACCATAGTTAGTTCAGGGGCGACCGGATCGCGGCGGGGGGCGGAATCACTCGGAAGATGACGATGGCGATTCCCATCCAGGCACTGCTGTAGAAGAATGCTGCGGTCGGCGACACAGTGGTCCAGATGAGACCGGCGACCCCACTCGCGGCAAGGTTCCCGAAACTCTGTACTGCAGCCAGCAGACCGAAGGCGGAACCACGCAAGTGGGTAAGTGCCTCCGTCGCTACCGCGGCATGCTCGGCGGTCTCGACGCAACCGATACCCACCCCAGCCAGAACAAACGCGACTCCCAGTGTCGGGATGCTCGCTTCCACCGTCGCAAAGGTGAGATAGGCGGCCAAGAACGACACGGTCCCCCCTGCCAACACTCTGATGGGACCGAACCGGTCGCTCAACCGACCGGCGGGGATGCTGGTCAGTGTTGCGGCGAGGTTGTAGCTGAGGTATAGGCCGAGGGCCAACTGAGTAGCCGAGTGGCCGCCTCTCGTTGGTGTGAGAAGCTCTGTCGCTCGAAGGATGAGCAACGTCGCGGCCACATTGCCGAGCTCGAAAGCTCCGACGGCTACCATCAACCGTCCGAGTCGTCCCCGCATCAGAGGCCTGACGGTGATCCTGATCGGCCGGTGCTCCCGGGCGGGCTGCCGAGGAAGGTGGCGGATGGCATAGAGGATTGCCGCCACCGCCAGCAGCCCCGGGATGACCGACAACAAGATGGCCAACCGCAAGGAAAAGGCGGCCACCAGGATCAGAGCCAGGAGCGGACCCCCAACAGCGCCCAGGTTGTCCATGGCGCGCTCGAACCCATAGGCGCGCCCGTAGGATTCGCTCGGCACAGCATCGGCAAGCAACGCGTTTCGCGACGGCACACGCAGCCCGCGGGCCGCCCATCCACCGGTTCGCAGCAATCCCACCTGCCACACGGCTTGAGCCGCTCCGATCAGGGCCGTCAAGAGTGCGGTCGTCGCATAGCCACCTATGGCTGCGTTGCGGCGTCTCCTGGGATCGTCGGCCAGGGCACCACCCAGCAGACGCATGAGACCGGCCACTCCATCGGCCAGGCCTTCGATCAGGCCCAGGGCGGCAGCGGGGGCGCCGAGAGTGGAGGTGAGAAAGCGGGGGAGCAGGGAGGTGGGGATCTCATGGCCGAGATCGGACAGAAGACTCGCCGCGCCGATGCCTCGTACCCCTGCCGTCAGCCAGGGGCCCTTTTCGGGCGCGTGCCTCATGTCGTGAGCCTACAGACCCACTCTTTACCCTCAAGTCCCGCAGGGCGTACACAATGATGATTGACTGCTCGAATCTCTCAACCAAACCAAGGAGGACCCATGGGGACACGGATGCTGATCGGGGCCGCGGCCCTCGCTCTCGTGCTGGGCTCCTGCGGTGGAGGCGAAGAAAGCAGCGGAACCGGCGACGGTGGCGGCGGAGGCGGCTTGACTCTCAGCGCCCAGGACAACTCCTTCTCCCCGTCGGAGCTGGCCGTGTCCTCCGGTGAGGTCACGGTCGAGTTCACCAACGACGGCAGCAACCCGCACACGTTCACCTCAGAGGAACTGGGATTCGACTCCGGCACGGTTGCCGCAGGCGAGTCCAAGTCCGTCACCTTCGAGGCTCCCGAGGCAGCAACCGACTTCGAGTGCAGCATTCACGGCGCCTCGGGCATGACCGGAAAGATCGTCCCCGAGTAAGTGCGTGCCGCGCCGCAGCCGAGGTTGGCGACAGAGGGTTCCAGGACCTAATTCGGGCGCGCCGGTTTCAGAGCCACGTGCAGCGCCTCCAGTTGCTCCGCGTCAACCGGGGCCGGCGCCCCGGTGAGCGGGTCGGTCGCGCTCTGCGTCTTGGGAAAGGCAATGACCTCGCGGATGTTGTCCTCGCCCGCCGCCAGCGCCACGATCCTGTCGATGCCCGGAGCGATCCCGCCGTGGGGGGGCGGCCCGAAGGCGAACGCGTCGAGCAGAAAGCCGAAGCGGGCCTGGGCCTCCTCGGTGGATATGCCCAGGGCGGCGAGCACCCGCTCCTGCAGGGCCCGGTCGTGAATCCTGATGCTGCCCGAGGCCAGCTCCCAGCCGTTGAGCGTTATGTCGTAGGCCTTCGATATGACCTTCTCGGGCGCGCTCTCCAGGTAGTCGACGGTGCCCGGCGTGATCCCGGTGAAGGGGTGGTGGATCGCGTTCCATGTCTCCGCGTCCTCGTCGCGCTCGAACCAGGGGAAGTCGACCATCCAGGCGAACCTCCACGCCGCGGGGTCATCGCGCGCCCGCTCGGGAACGAGCCCAAGCTGCCGGCCCAGGCGGTTGCGCATGGTGCCCAGCACGCGCTCGACGACTTCGGCGCGCGCATCGGCCACGATGAGGATCAGGTCGCCAGGCTTCGCCGCCGCGGCCAAGGGGAGCTCTCGACGTTCGTCCTCGGAGAGAAACTTCTCTATCGGAGAGCGCAGTCCCTCGTCGGTGACCGCAATCCACACGAGCCCTCCCGCCCCCAGGGCCTTCGCCTCCTCCACCAGCGCGTCGATCTGCTTGCGCGCCATCGCGCCCTGCGACTCGAGGACGATGGCCTTGACAGCGCCGCCCTCCTCCATACCTGCCCTGAAGACCCGGAACTCGGTCTGCTCCAGCGCCCCCGAGAGATCTGTGAGCTCCATGCTGAAACGCAGGTCGGGTTTGTCGGTCCCGAAGCGGGCCATCGACTCGGCAAAGGTGAGTCGAACGAAGTCGTCCAGTTCGGCCCCCAGTACCTCGCGCCACACCTGCTTGAACATCGCCTCGGTGGAGGCCAGCACGTCCTCACGATCGACGAAGGACATCTCGACGTCGAGCTGCGTGAAGTCGGGCTGGCGGTCGGCCCGCAAGTCCTCGTCCCGGAAGCACCGCACGATCTGGTAGTAGCGGTCCAGGCCCGCCACCATCAGGAGCTGTTTGAAGAGCTGAGGTGACTGCGGCAGCGCGTAGAAGGAGCCGGGGTGAAGGCGGGCGGGCACGAGATAGTCGCGCGCGCCTTCGGGCGTCGCCCGGGTCAGCATCGGCGTCTCGACCTCGGTGAAGCCGTGGGTGTCGTAGAAGCGCCTGATCGAGGAAATGATGGCGTGGCGCAGGTGCAGGTTCGACTGCATGCGAGTGCGCCTGAGGTCCAGGTAGCGATACTTCAGACGCAGCATCTCCTCGGCGTCGTGATGCTCGTCCACCTGGAACGGCGGGGTGGCGCTCGCCGACAGCACCTCGAGCGAGCTCGCCGCGAC
>JBPCPZ010000034.1:0-14492 GCA_050998655.1 Actinomycetota bacterium | reverse complement strand
CCAAGGGACCCGGGTCGCCTGCCGCGAGGTTAGCGATGGTCTTCAAGCTGATCGAGGCCGCAGAGGGGAGGTGGCGGAGGCTCAATGGACACGACCTCGTAGCTCTCGTTCGTGCAGGTGCAAAGTTCGTGAATGGCAAGTTGGTGGAGGCTCAGGAAAGTGAGGAAGACGCCGCGTGATCAAGTTCCGTTCCACAACTCTTGACTATTTCTCGGTGTGCCGGCTTGCCCGGCGTCGTGTGCTGATGCGGGGCCCTGCAGCGCGGGACGTGGTCGCACTCTTGTTCGACATCAGCCCGCAAGAGATACACAACATTTGCATCCAACAAACCGATTCTTCCCTGTGGGATCGTATCCGTCCGAGCGTGTTCGCTGGCCTCCGCGGGGAGATCCTGGACGGCTCTAACAGCGAGCGGGCGTTGGCGTTCGTCCCGGGCCGACTTTACTGAAAAGTAGAAGGGAGGCTCACCGAGCTCGGGCTCGCAGTGGCGATCGCCTCGAGCAACGCCAGCGACTGGGTGCGCGGCCACCTCGAGCGTCTCGGGCTCTCACAGGGTTGGGCCGCGATCGAGTGCGCCGACGGCGACTCGAGCGTGGCCAAGCCCAGGCCGCATCTCTACGAGGCCGTGATGGAAGAGCTCGGGATCGTCGGTGCCGAGGCGATTGCTCTGGAGGACTCGCCCAACGGCATCGCCGCGGCCAAGGCTGCGGGCATGTTCTGCGTCGCGGTTCCCAACCCGGTGACGGTGAACCTGCGTTTGTTCGCAGCCGATGTCGTCCTGCCCTCGCTCGAAATCATGCCGCTGTCGGACCTCATCGAGTACGCCCAACGCTGACGGTGCGACTCTCGTGCAACTTGCTCACAGCGACCGCATGTGGTTCTTCTGGGCCAAGCTTCGATCACATGGCCGCGAGCGGGGCCTTTTAGGGT
Organism: Actinomycetota bacterium; assembly: GCA_050998655.1. GTDB lineage: Bacteria > Actinomycetota > CADDZG01 > CADDZG01 > WHSQ01 > JACDAL01. The sequence continues at coordinate 13,562 of JBPCPZ010000034.1, read as the reverse complement.
TGCGGCATGTCCGACCGCTTCTACCTCGACTCCCCGAGCCTCGTCTACCGGGCGTTCTTCTCATGGCCGACCACGATCACGGATCCCGCAGGACGCCCGGTGAACGCGGTGCGAGGATTCATGGAGATGGTGACTCGCATGGTCGTCGACCACCACCCCGATGACATCGTGGCGGTCTTCGACGCCGAGTGGCGCCCAGCCTTCCGGGTCGAGGCCTATGCCGGCTACAAGGCGGAAAGACCGGATGATCCTCCCGAGCTTCCTGCTCAGTTCGACGTCATCGCAGAGGTGCTCGATGCCGCCGGCATCTGTTGCATCGAAGCTCCCGAGCTCGAGGCCGACGACGCCATCGCCACGCTCATCGAGGACAAGGAGGCCGCCGAGATGGCGACTGTTGTGACGGGAGATCGCGACCTCCTTCCGCTGGTGCGCGATCCGGACGTGCGGCTGCTGTTTCCTCTTCGGGGGGTAAGAGACGTGATCGTCTTCGACGAGACCGCCGTCGACGCGAAGTACGGCGTCCCCCCGCGCCTCTATGCGGACTTTGCGACGCTGAGAGGCGATCCCTCCGACGGGCTCCCCGGGGTGCCGGGGATTGGGCCCGTGCGAGCGGCGAAGCTGTTATCGGAGTATGGCTCGGTGGCCGGGATCATCGCGAACCTCGAGGAGCTGCCCCCCAAACAGAAGGCGACCTTCGAAGAGGCGCTCGACTACCTCTTGGCCGCTCGGGGCGTCGTCGAGCTGGTCAGAGATGCTCGACTCTCGGCTACCGAGCCCCACCCCCCGGAGCTCGACCGGCTGGAGTTCCTCGGGGCAGAGCACAACCTCGGCAGCTCGGCCGTTCGCCTCGCGCAGGCGCTGGCCGGCGAGCGCTGAGGAGCTCCATCACACGCGTCCTGCTGGTGCGTCACGGGGCCACCGATTGGAACAAGGCCCGACTCGCCCAAGGCCAGGCCGACATCCCCCTCAATCGCAAGGGGCGGCGGCAGGCTCGGGACGCGGCCGCAACGCTTTCCTCCTCCGACATCGGGGCCGTCTACGCCAGCGACCTTCAGCGCGCCCTCGACACGGCCCGGGCCATCGCCACCGAGCACGGTCTGGAGGTGGTGACCGACCCCGCGTTCAGGGAGATCGATCAGGGCGACTGGGAGGGCGTCCATATCGACGAGATCCGCCGCCGGTGGCCTGAGCTGTGGGGACCCGCCCGCCACGTCAACAGGCGACCGGGGGGCGAGTCTCCCGAGGAGGTCACCGAGCGGGCGCTCGCAGGGCTGCGACGGGTGCTCGAGGCGCATCCCTCGGGGACGGTCGCGATTGTCGGCCACGGGGGCACGATCAGGTGGCTAGTGGCCGCGGCGAAGGGGTACGGGGTGGCGGGCTCGGACCGGTTGAGGGGGCTCTCGAACGGCGGGATGATCGCGGTGGAGGCGGAGCCGGATGGGGACGGCATCAGGTTCGGGCGGGTGGAGCGGCTCGACGGGGCCAGTCCCGATCTCGAGGACCCGAACCAGTAGGCGCAATCGCCCAACCTGTGCTTGCGACTACCGCTTCGGTGACTAGCGGCACAACTTTGTGCCGTTCGCTACCCGGGAGCGGCTGCTAGGTTGCCCAACATGGAGTTCCGGCGCATCTCCAGGTTCCCGCCCTACGTCTTCTCCATCGTCAACGACCTCAAGATGGCCGCGCGACGGGCGGGCGAAGACATCATCGATCTCGGTATGGGAAACCCCGACATCCCGACGCCCGAGCCGGTGGTGGAGAAGCTCAAGGAGGCGGTGGACAACCCCCGCAACCACCGCTACTCGGCGTCCAAGGGCATCCCCAAACTGAGAGCGGCGATCGCGGACCTCTACGAGCGCTCGTGGGGTGTCGAGATCGATCCCGACACCGAGGCGGTGGCAACGATCGGCGCCAAGGAGGGCCTCTCGCATCTGGCGTGGGCTCTGTGCGAGCCGGGAGACTCGGTGCTGGTGCCCGAGCCCACCTACCCCATTCACACCTACGCAATGATCCTTTCGGGAGCCAACATCACCGCGGTCCCGCTGGCGCTGGAATCGGATTTCTTCTCAGACCTCGTGGCCGCCTACGAGCGTTCGGAGCCCAGACCGCGCGTGGTCCTATGCTCGTTCCCCCATAACCCCACCACCGCGGTTGTCGACCTTGGCTTCTTCGAGCAGCTGGTGGACTTCGCACGCCGCCGCAACATGGTGATCGTCCACGACCTCGCTTACGCCGACCTCGTCTTCGACGCCGACCATGCACCTTCGCTGCTGCAGGTGGCCGGTGCGAAGGACGTGGGGGTGGAGTTCTTCTCGATGTCGAAGTCCTATTCGATGGCGGGCTGGAGGCTCGCCTTCTGCGTGGGCAACCCCGACATCGTGCAAGCGCTCACCAAACTCAAGTCCTATCTCGACTACGGCGTATTTCAGCCCATCCAGATCGCCGGGATCATTGCCCTCAACGAGTGCCAAACGGTCCCCAAGGAGATCCGGGAGATTTACCGCAGCCGGCGGGACGCTCTTTGCGACGGCCTTGCCCGGATCGGTTGGGACATCCCGACCCCCCCGGCAACGATGTTCGCGTGGGCGCCCATCCCGGAACAGTTCGCCCATCTCGGCTCACTCGAGTTCTCGAAGTTCCTGCTCAGAGAGGGCAAGGTGGCGGTGTCGCCGGGCATCGGCTTCGGGCCTTCCGGGGACGGCTTCGTACGCTTTGCCCTAGTGGAGAACGAGCAAAGGATCCGCCAAGCCGTCAGGGGCATGAGGGCCGCGCTGGCCCTGGATCCTCCTGCGCCTAGGCATGGCCCTGCCACCCAAACGACCAATTGAAGAGTCGACCCTCCCCTCGCTCAGGAGGCTTGCGGATTCGCTCTTAGTGAGAGACCCCTGGTCCGCCCAGCTCGCGGAGTCGCTGTCGTATGAGCTCGTCGTCGTCGCCGAGCTCGCATTCTCGCAGCAACCCTTTGACCCCGGCGGTAAGGCCGCGCAGCAGCTCGTCACGGTCTAGTGATCGCACGATCGCTCCTTCGAACGCTTCACGATCCTTGACGGGCAAGCGATCGAATCCCTTGCCATAGGACGCTGGCAGGTGCTGACGCAGACACGCGAGTTGCATCCCATGGTAGCGAAGGTGCGTGATGCAGTACTCGGCTTGCCACCCTTGCTCGCGCTCGATGCATATCCGCGCGTGGCGCGCCCAGAGCACGGCCCAGCCCAACGTGTTGTCGCGCGACGGGGGCCGGCTGTACTCGGGCTCGTTCGCTTCTCCAAACAAGAGCTTGAAGCGGGGGCTTGTCGAGCGGAACTTCGAAGCCGGCGCCATCGAGACGTCGAGCTGGAGGTGATCCGCCAACAGGAACACCCGATAGACGGCGGGATCCGCGACGAGGTCGAACAGATGAACCGCGTCGAATTGCGGCACGAGGTCGCTGGTCCAGTCGTCGAGGATTTCCGTCACTGCGAGGCCGTCGGTGATGCCGAAGGTTAGGTCGAGATCCGACCAGCGGTCCCCTCCGCCGAGAGCGAGCGAGCCGACCTCGGCCCCCGCGACAACGCGTGCGTCGCCTCGAGCGAGCTCCAGAACGTGTTCGCGCACCCGATCGCGCTCCTCGACGGTGAACATCGCCCTATTAGCTGCGCAGCGCCCCGGCGGGCGACTCGAGGTCTGAGCCCCGGTCTGCTTCAGAAGCTCGCTCGAACCCTCGGCCTATCGAGCCACAAGGGCAAAGCTGTAGTCGCTGCGGTCGTGCGCCGGCCTCACTCGGCAACGCCTGGGAGCGCTGCGTCGTAACTATCGCCATAGCCCGATTCTAGAACTGCTCGGTGTTGTGCGCGCCTAGGATCCCGTGCATACAGAAGGCGACTGCCTCCTCGGCGAGCTGAGGGCGGCGGAAGGAGGCCTCTGCCTCGGTGCCGAAGTAGACCTCGACGAAGTGGAAGATCGCACCGAGGATGCCGTGCGCCATGAGGGCCGGGTCCCCGAGCGGGATCGAGCCGGCCTCCATGCCCTCCTTGATGTGCACCGCCGTGTCGGCCGCGATGACCTGCTGCCCTCGCTGCACGTAGGAGGAGAACTCCTCGTAGCGAGCCGCGGTGCGGATGAGGGCGAGAAAGCCGGGGTCGGCGCGAAAGAACTCGATCGAGGCTCTGATGCCGTACTCAATACGCTCGCAGGGGTCGGAGACGCCGCGGATGGCCACCTGTTGGGAGCGACGGAGGGCGCGCAAGGAGCCTTGCAAGAGCTCGACGAACAGCACTTCCTTGGACTCGAAGTACCAGTAGAAGACTCCTTTGCCGACGCCGAGCGCGTCGCAGACATCCGCGATCGTGGTGCGGTGGTAGCCCTGGTCGGCGAAAAGCCGATATGCGACCTCGAGTAGCTGGACCCGGCGGCGGGTCCCCCTCTTGGTGAGCTTCCTGGTCGCCATCGTGCTCCTTGGTCTGTTGTTAGAGTCCCGGCACTATGAGCCCATCTCCCGCTTCCCGCAGACGTGTCCTCATCATGGGCGCCGCCGGCCGTGATTTCCACAACTTCAACGCCGCCTATCGCGACGACGAAGGCACCGAGGTGGTGGCGTTCACCGCCGCGCAGATCCCCGGTATCGAGGGCAGGCTATACCCCCCGGAACTCGCAGGGCCGCTCTATCCAGACGGCATTGGCATCCACCCGGAAGGCGACCTGGAGTCGCTCATCGCATCGCACGAAGTCGACGAGGTCGTGTTCTCCTACTCGGACGTCTCCCACGAGACCGTCATGCATCAAGCATCACGGGTGCTGGCGACGGGGCCGGACTTCACGCTGCTGGGCCCCTCACGCACCGCCCTCAAGGCCCGCGTCCCGGTGGTTGCCGTATGTGCGGTGCGGACGGGGTCCGGCAAGTCGCAGACCACCAGGGCTGTGGCCCGCATTCTCCGGGGATGGGACCGCCGGGTGGCGATAGTGAGGCACCCGATGCCCTACGGGGACCTGGCCCGCCAGGCGGTGCAGCGATTCGAGAATCTCGACGATCTCGCCGCCGCCGACTGCACCATCGAGGAGAGGGAGGAGTACGAGCCCCACCTCGCGGCCGGCTCGGTCGTTTACGCAGGGATCGACTACGGCGCCATTCTCGAGCAGGCGCAACAGGAGGCCGAGGTGATCCTGTGGGACGGCGGGAACAACGACCTCCCCTTCTACGTTCCGGATGTCCACATCACGGTCGCAGACCCGCTGCGAGTGGGCCACGAGACTCGTTATCACCCGGGCGAGGCGAACCTCCGGAGTGCGGATGTCGTGGTCATCAACAAGATCGACTCGGCGGAGCCGGGCGCGGTCGAGGAGCTGGAGCGGACCATTCACGCGCTCAACCCCGACGCGAGCATCGTCAAGGCTCGTTCTCCGATCACTATCGAAGACGGCGTCGTACTTGAAGGGAAGAGAGTCCTAGTGGTCGAGGACGGGCCCACCCTGACCCACGGTGAGATGGGCTACGGCGCGGGCGTGGTCGCGGCCCGGCGAGCAAATGCGAAGCTCGTCGATCCGAGGCCGTGGGCGGTTGGCAGCATCAAGGAGGTCTACGAGCGCTACCCGCACATGGGGGAGCTGCTGCCTGCGATGGGTTATTCGGAGAGACAGCGCGAGGAGCTGGCCGCCACAATCAACTCCTCCGACGCGGAGGTGGTGCTCATCGCAACTCCCATCGACCTGCGCAAGGTGATCGCTCTCGAGGTGCCCGCTTATCGCGCCGGCTACGAGCTGGAGGAAGTGTCCGAGCCGGGGCTTGCTTACTTGCTGGAGGAACGCCTGCAAGGCGGGTGAGTCCTTGGGGCCGAGGGAAGACTATTTTCTTCCGAGGAGATCTAGCCACGCCTGACGTGGGTGAATCTCCACCGAACGGAATCGTGGGTGAATCTTCCGAGAACGGAGCGAGGTGGCTCGCCACCGGGCTGCCCGGTTCTAGCTTCCCCTACGGCTTCGCTTCGGCCAGGCGCTCGGCCAGGCCCCTTATGAAGAACCCCACGTCGGTGATGATTCCCACCGACTGAAACGAGCCCCTGTCCATCAGCTTGGTGACCGTGGCCTGGTTGATGTCGACGCACACGAGCGGTACCGAGGCGGGCAGGCAGTTACCGGTCGCGATCCCGTGCAGCATCGTCCCAACCACGATGCAGAAGCCCACGAGGTCGTCGCCGTCGCGGCCCCAGATCAGCTCACGCACCCGGCGTTGCACCTCGAGCATGTCGGTGACCACGTCGGGCAGGGGGCCGTCATCGCGCACACTGCCGCCGAACACGAACTCCGCCCCGGATGAGACGAGGTCGTAAACGATGCCTCCCTTGATCAGGCCCGTATCGATGGCGGCTTTGAAGGAGCCGTGGCGGCGGACCTGGTTGACGGCTCGGATGTGGTGCTCGTGGCCGTGCTCCAAGGCGATGCCTTGATCGAGATGCACACCAAGAGATGTGCCGAACAGGTTCGACTCGATGTCGTGAGCCGCGACGCCATTTCCTGCAAAAAACGCATCGACATATCCGGCCCGAATCAGCGCGCAGAGGTCGGGTCCCGATCCCGTGTGAACGACCGCGGGCCCGGCCACCCACATTATGCGACTGCCCTGCTCCTTGACGACTCGCATCATCTGAGCAACCTGCTCGACGAGCAGCCCCTTGGGTTTTTCGGAGGAGACGTCCGAAGACATGAACTCGAACGCTTGTCGCTCCTCGCCACGAGGTTTTTCTAGAGGCGTCACTCTGATGCCGAGCCCCGACATCACGATCCGCATCCCGGAGGAGACCTCGCCCATGGGAATCGTGCGAGCGCCATTGTCTGCGACGACGATGCCGCAATCCATCTCGGGATGGGTGACGGGAACCCAGTGCCCGTCGATCCTGACCTCGGTGTCGAGGTTCGTGGTCGAGTAGAAGCCCTCGGGGAAGGAGCCGGCGACGTCTGCCTCGGCAATGCGCGCGTCCTCCACCGTGTCCGGGTTGGCGCCGAGATGCTGAAGGCGGTCGAGCAGCCGAGCGAGCTCCTCCTCGGTGCCGGTGGTGACGCGTAGCCGGGCAAGCGATTCGTCTTCGTGCCGCATGCCGAGCCGCAGCTCGACGGTCTCGTAGGTGGCGCCGAAATCGACGATCTCGTCGAGAACGCCGGGCAGCGTGAGCGAGTCGATGATGTGGCCCGACAACGTGATCGTCTCCGAAGGCATACGCCGACGATAAACGCCGGGTCGATGCTGGACGTGCAGCTCAGGAGGTCTTGATGAGGATCTCGATCTCCACCCAGCCGACCCCCGACAGTCCCACCGCCTGGGCCGCGGCCTGGCTCAGGTCGAGGATGCGCTCCCCGACGTAGGGGCCCCTGTCGTTGATCCGAACGATTACGCCGCGGCCCTCGTAGCTCACGAACAGCCAGGTGTCGAAGGGGAGCTGCTTGCTGGCGGCGGTGAACCTCTGGGGGTCGTAGATCTCGCCGTTGGCGGTTGCGTCGCCCTCGAACCCGGGCCCGTACCAGGACGCGGCCCCCTCGAAGCTCACGCCGGTTGCGGCGAATCCATCCGGGAGGTTCTGAGCCGGACCAGCTCCCGATGCATCGGGTTCCAGCGCCTCGAGGAAGGCTTCGTCGAGAGAGGCCGCCTCAGCCGCCTCGGCTGCCGCCAGCCGAGCCGCCAGCGCCCGCTCGCGCGCCTCCTGCTCGAGCCTGGCTATCTCGGTGGTGAGCTCGTCGAGCACTGCGCTGCGCTCATCGGTGACTGCGCTGAGGGAGGCGGTCACGGATTCCACTTGTTCCCGCGCCGCAAGGAGCCCCTGCTTCTCGGTGTCGAGGGCGGCCTGGGCCCCCCGCGCCCGGCGTCGGGCGGTCAGTGCCTCGGTCAGTGCGGCGGAGTCGATCCGTGCGATCTCTTCGGCGGCCTGAGCCAAGGAGGCGAGCTCCGACATGCTACGGGCCGACAGCAGCAGCTCGAGCTGCGGGTTGGCGCCGGCCTTGTAGGCACGGACCGCGCTGTCGACGTAGCGCCCCCGGGCGGCCCTGTAATCGGCCTCGAACTCGTGAATCGAAAGCTCCAGCGCCCCGATGCGCTGGTCTGAGGTGAAGATGTCCTGCTCTAGCCCTTCTCTGCGGTCCTCGAGGGAGATCAGGCGCCGCTCGAGGGAGCTGAGCCGGTCGGCCACCTCCTGTGCCCTCGTGCGAAGCTCATCGAGGTCTTCGGCCGCGGCCTGAGGCAGCGCAGCAACGCCCGATAGCAGGACCAGGGATGCTGCGATCAGGGCGCTCGCGAGGGGTTTCACTAATAGGTTGTCGGCGCCGCCTGACCCTGAGTTAAGAAGGGCTGGGTGAGGCGGGCCCCCCGGCACGGCTCGCAACCGGTAGTGAAACGTGCTCAGAGCACTCTCAGGTACGGATTTAGTACTCCCGAGCGCCTCGAGCGCGTTTGAGTACCGAGCTGGGGACGCAGGGCCGACCCAATTGCGCGTCGAGAGTGACATCGGGCCGGACAAACGCTGCCAAGATTGCGGCCGCACCTCACCCGGAAGGAGGAGACAGGAATGGGCAGGATCGGCATTCTCACCGGGGGCGGCGACTGCCCCGGGCTCAACGCGGTGATCCGCGCGGTCGTGCGCAAGGGCGTTAACCGCTACGGACACGCGATCGTCGGCTACCGGGACGGCTGGAAGGGGGTGCTCGAAGGACGCACCCTGCACCTGACCCCCGACAACACCTCGGGGATCCTCCATCGAGGGGGCACGATCCTGGGCTCCTCGCGCACGAACCCGTTCAAGGTGGAGGGTGGCGTCGAGCGAGTCAAGCACAGCCTGTTGTCGGAGAACATCGATGCGCTGATCGCGGTGGGAGGCGAGGACACGCTCGGAGTGGCGGACAAGCTTGCCTCCGAGAGCGTGAACGTCGTCGGCGTTCCCAAGACCATCGACAACGATCTCTCCGGCACGGACTTCACTTTCGGCTTCCACACCGCGGTCCAGATCTGTACCGACGCGATCGACCGGCTCCACACCACCGCGGAATCGCACAACCGGGTCATGGTGGTCGAGGTCATGGGCAGGCACGCGGGGTGGATCGCGACCTACTCGGGCCTGGCCGGCGGGGCCGACGAAATCCTCGTTCCCGAGCAGCCCTTCGACATCGAAGAGGTCTGCGCCCACATCCGCCACCGCCATGACCGCGGCAGCACCTTCTCGATCGTGGTGGTGGCCGAGGGCGCCAGTCCTCGAGAGGGCGGAGAGACACTCCTGAGCCAGGACAAGGACGCCTTTGGTCACGTCCGTTTGGGCGGCATCGGGGTGTGGCTCGAGCGCGAGATCGAGGCGCGCACTGGTTTCGAGACCCGCGTCACGATCCTGGGACACATCCAGCGCGGCGGGACCCCGACCGCATACGATCGCGTTCTCGCCACCCGCTTCGGGATCGCGGCCATCGATGCGGTGGAGGCCGGTGACTACGGCGTCATGGTGGGCCTCCGGGGGACCGACATCGTTCGTGTCCCGCTGTCAGAGGCGGTGGGCGAGCTGAAGACCCTGACTCAGGAGCTCTACGACTCGGCGGGAGTGTTCTTCGGCTAGTTCGGCTAACTTGTGCTCATGAACGATTTCATAGACCTCCGCTCCGACACAGTCACCCGCCCCACGCCCGAGATGCGCCGCGCCATGGCCGACGCCGAAGTCGGCGACGACGTGCTGGGTGACGATCCCACCGTCATCGAGCTGCAGGAGATGTCCGCCTCGCTCCTGGGCAAGGAGGCCGCTTTGTTCGTGCCTTCGGGCTCGATGGGAAACCAGGTCTGCCTCGGCGCGCTGGCCCCGCCGGGCTCCGAGGTGCTCTGTCACGACGGTGCTCATTTCCTCCACTTCGAAGGAGGCGCCGTCGCGGCCCACCTCGGCCTGATGATGCGCACCCTTCCGGGACAGGGCGCCGCGATCTCGCACGAGCAAGTAGGGGCCGCGCTGCGAGCGGGGAGCGAGCACACGCCTCGAACGGCGGTCGTTGCCATCGAGAACACCCACAATTCCGCTGGGGGCCGTGTCTTTCCCCTCGAACAGGCACGCGCGGTGGCGGAGGTTTGTCGCGCGCGCGGTGTGCCCGTGCATCTCGACGGCGCCAGGCTGTTCAACGCTCAGGCTGCCACCGGTATCCCCGCCCGCGAGTGGGCAGCTTGCGCGGACTCGTTGTCGTTCTGCTTCTCCAAGGGTCTGGGTGCTCCCATCGGCTCGATGGTGTGCTCGACCGCCGAGGTCGTCTCGGAGGCCCACCGGCTGCGCAAGAGGCTGGGCGGTGGCATGCGCCAGGTCGGTGTGATCGCGGCGGCGGCCCGTGTGGCGCTCGAGACTGGTGTCGAACGGCTCGCTGATGACCATGCCAACGCCCGGCGGCTTGCGGAGGGCCTGGCCGATCTGAATCCAGATTGTGTCGACGTCGCCGGGGTCGAGACCAACATGGTCTACCTCGACCTGGTGCCGTTCTCGAAGTCGGCGGTCGAATTGAGTGACGCGCTACGGGAGCACGGCGTGCTCACGCTCGGGTTTCCCGGCTCGGCCACGGTGAGGTTGGTGACGCACCGCGACGTGTCGAGCGACGATACGGAGCGAGCCCTCGAGGTCTTCAAGCGAGTCCTCTAGGACCAGAGCAGCACGCGGTAGTAATGACGGGTTTGCCCGAATTGACATCGGGTAGTTGTCATTGTGATGGAACTCTTGTTCGACCTCCTGCTTCCTCGCGATCACCTCACGGTGCCGATGGTGCGCCATCTCTTTGGCGCATCGCTGGACCAGCTGGGCGTCGCCCCCGAGTGTGTCGAGGAGCTCGAGCTCGCCGTGACCGAGGCTTGCTCCAATGCCCTCAAGCACGCCCGCGCAGGAGTGGAGCAATACGAGGTTTCTGCCCGGGTGGACGGCTCCTCGGCCGAGGTGACGGTAACGAATTTGGGGCCCCCAGGCGAGGTGACGGAGAGTTCCTCCGTGGCTTCCTTGGATGCCGAGAGTGGCCGCGGCATGCTGCTGATGAGCCACCTCGTCGACCATCTCTCGTTCAAGCGCAACGCCGACAGCACCTCCGTGAAACTCTCCAAGAAGCTGACGCTCACAAAGGGCTCGGTGCTGAGGCAGCTCGCGTCTGCACGTCTTGCAAGTCCCACTCCCTAATCTACGCAATGCCGCTGGTATGAGCCGCTTCGATGTCGTCGTGGTGGGCGGGGGGATCATCGGATTGAGCGTGGCGTGGACGGCGGCCGCTCGGGGCCTTTCGGTCGCCCTCGTGGACGATCGGGCGCACGCGGGCGCCACCCACGCGGCCGCCGGGATGCTGGCCCCGGTAAGCGAGGTGTCCTATGGGGAGGAGGCGCTCTTGGCGCTCAACCTTGCCGCCGCCGAGCGCTACCCGGAGTTTGTTAAGGAGCTCGAAGTCTGCTCGGGCGCAGACGTCGGCTACAGACCCACGGGGACCTTGTTCGTGGCGCGGGATCTAGACGATCGAGCTCAACTCGATGAGTTGCACGCCCACCAGCAGAGCCTGGGACTCTCCGCCCGAAGGTTGCGAGCTCAGGAGTGCCGGAAGCTGCAACCTGCCCTGGCCCCCACCGTTCGTGGTGGCCTGCTGGTCGAGGGCGACAATTCCGTCGACAATCGCGCTCTCGCCCGGGCCCTGGTGGTCGCCTGTGAGAGAGCTCGGGTAGACGTGAAGCTTGACCGCGCCACAGAGGTTTCCGCGGGAATGGTTTGGACCTCTGCCGGCGAGGTCGTGCGGGGAGACGCCGTGGTGCTTGCGGCCGGCGCGGAATCGGGAGCCATCGATGGGATGCCCCCCGAGGTGGCGGCGTCGGTGCGGCCGGTCAAGGGCCAGTTGCTGCACCTCTCAGGCCCTCCCGAGTCACCCTTGGTGAACATGACGGTGCGTGGAGTCGACTCCTATCTCGTTCCGAGAAGCGACGGGAGGCTTATCGTTGGGGCGACCGTGGAGGAAGCAGGATTCGACACCAGAGTGACGGCCGGCGCCGTATTCGAGCTGTTGCGTGCGGCTTACGAGCTGGTGCCCGGGATCACTGAGCTCAGCTTGACGGAATCCGTGGCCGGGCTGCGGCCGGGCTCGGTCGACAACGCCCCGCTTATCGGAGAGACGTCGGTACCTGCTCTGTTTGCCGCCACCGGCCATTATCGCAACGGAATCCTGCTCGCTCCGGTGACGGCCGACGCTCTTGTAGAGCGCCTCTTGACGGGCGTCACTCCGTCCCTCATCGAGTCGTTCTCGCCCCTGCGGTTCGCGGCATGAACATCGTCGTCAACGGCCGCGAGCGGGATGTGCCCGAGGATGTCACGGTCGCCGATCTCATCAAGCTCGTGGGCCATGCCCCGGATGGGAGAGGAATTGCGGCCGCTCGCAACGGCGAGGTAGTCAACCGCCATAGATGGGGCGCCACCGCCGTCGAAGAAGGCGATCGCGTCGAGATACTGGGCGCGGTCCAGGGCGGCTAGGTGCACTAAGGATGGATGACCCCTTCGTTCTGGCGGACGAGAGTTTCTCCAGCCGGTTGGTGCTCGGGACCGGGGGAGCGGCGAGCCTGGAGGCGCTCGAGAAGGCGCTGGTGGCCTCGGGGGCCGAGCTGGCGACCGTCGCTCTGCGCCGTGTCAGCCCCGATGCGCGCGGATCGATTGTCGATGTCCTCGAGCGGGCGGGATGCCGCTTGATCCCCAATACCGCAGGGTGCTTCACGGCTCATGATGCAGTGACCACCGCCCGCTTGGCGCGCGAGGCGTTTCAGACGGACTGGATCAAGCTGGAGGTCATCGGGGACGACCGCACTTTGCTGCCCGATGTGGTCGAGCTCGTCGACGCGGCCGAGACCCTCGTGGACGACGGCTTCAAGGTCTTGGCCTATACCAACGAGGACCCCGTTGTGGCGCGGCGCCTGGAGCGCATCGGGTGCGCCGCGGTCATGCCCTTGGGGTCACCGATCGGCAGCGGCATGGGGTTGCTGAATCCATACAACCTGCGGCTCATCGTCGAGCAGACCTCGGTCCCAGTCGTGTTGGACGCAGGGGTCGGTACCGCCTCAGACGCGACCCTTGGGATGGAGCTCGGATGCGATGCAGTCCTGCTCGCGAGTGCCGTCACCCGCGCTCAGAAGCCCGCAACCATGGCCGAAGCGATGCGCCTCGCGGTCGAGGCGGGGCGGCTGGCGCATAGGGCCGGGCGCATCCCCCGCCGCCTCTATGCCGAGCCGTCCACGACCTTCGAGGGTATGCCCGAGCTCTAGCTTTCTAGTGCATGCCGGCATCGCTGAGCGGTGCCTCCGGCTGAAGGAAGCGACCTTTCCACGTCAGCAGGGCTCAGCGCTCTTATGGAGGAGAAAGTCGGAGATTCGAGTCAGTAGGGACTGGGCTGGGCCGTCGCGCATCGCCAACGATAGAGTGCAGTCGAGGAAGTTCCACGTCGACGGAAGGGGCCCTTGTCATGGCGAAGGAGCGCACCGAAAAGAGCATTAAGGCCGAGCGCCGGACGCCGGATCTCACCCAGGTCCCCAATCTTGTCGTGGTGTATCTGGGGATGAAGGTGAAGGCGCCGCGCGGCATCAAGAC
>JBPCPZ010000186.1:0-12448 GCA_050998655.1 Actinomycetota bacterium | reverse complement strand
GTCCTTGACATGACCGAAGTCACGGCCCAGGAACGGCTGAGACTCGTTCTCCCCGAGTGCCAGGGGGCCGAGCTCTGACATGCCGAACTGGGTGACCATCTGCTTGGCAATTCGGGTGCAGCGCTGTATGTCGTCCTGTGCCCCGGTGGTGGGCTCGTCGAAGACGATCTCCTCGGCTACCCGGCCCCCGAGCAGCATGGCGAGCTCATCTATGAGCTCGGAGCGAGTGACCAGAAAGCGATCCTCGGTCGGGAGGGTCAGCGTGTAACCCAGCGCTCGCCCGCGCGACACGATCGAGACCTTGTGCACCGGGTCTGCGTTGGGCAACGCGTGGGAGACCAGCGCATGCCCGGCCTCGTGGTAAGCGATGACCTTCTTCTCTCGCTCGGAGATGACCCGGCTACGGCGCTGAGGTCCGGCCAGGACGCGGTCGATCGCCTCTTCGAGCTCGAGCATGCCGATCTCGGAGCGGTTGAATCGAGCGGCCAGCAGCGCCGCCTCGTTGACCACGTTGGCGAGATCGGCCCCGGTGAATCCGGGGGTGCGCCGGGCGAGGACCTCGACGTCGACGTCCTTGGCCAGAGGCTTGCCCCGCGTGTGGACCTTGAGGATGCCCGTGCGCCCGAGCAGATCGGGGCGGTCGACCACAATCTGACGGTCGAAACGGCCGGGACGCAGCAGCGCCGGGTCGAGGATGTCTGGTCGGTTGGTTGCGGCGATCAGGATCACTCCGCCCTTGATGTCGAAGCCGTCCATCTCGACCAACAGCTGGTTGAGGGTCTGCTCGCGCTCGTCGTGGCCCCCGCCGCGCCCTGCGCCGCGGTGGCGCCCGACTGCGTCGCTCTCGTCCATGAACACAATCGACGGGGAGTTCGCCTTGGCCTGCTCGAACAGGTCTCGTACTCGGCTGGCGCCGACGCCGACGAACATCTCGACGAAGTCGGAACCCGAAATGGAGAAGAAGGGCACTCCGGCTTCGCCCGCCACGGCCCGGGCGAGCAGGGTCTTGCCGGTGCCCGGCGGGCCGAACAGCAACACTCCCTTGGGAATCTTGGCGCCCATCGCCTGGAATTTCTGGGGGCCTTCGAGAAACTCCTTGATCTCCTGGAGCTCCTCCACCGCCTCGTCGAGTCCCGCAACGTCGGAGAAGGTGATCTTCGGCGTGTCCTTGGTGACCACCCGGGCCTTGGCCTTGCCGAACGACATCACGCGGTTGCCTCCCCCCTGCATCTGCTGCATGAGGAAGAAGAAGAAGCCGACGATGAGCAGGATTGGCAGGAATTGGAACAGAAACGACACCAGCACCGACCCCTGCTCGGGATCGGCGGTCACCGGGACGCTTGCGTCGCGCGCCTCCTTGGCGAAGTTATCTATCGTGCCGTGAGGCAGGAAGAGCTCGTAAGTAGTGCCGTTCGAGAGTTCGCCGACGACTTTTTCCGAGCGCGTCAAGAACTGAGCCGACGCGATCTCTCCGTCTTCGATCTTCGAAACGAAGTCGTTGACCGAGGACAGCTCCTGAGGGGCCTCGGCGGCGTTGCGATAGAACTGGAACACCCAGATCACGGCGACCAGCAACACGAGATAGAAGATGGCGGAGCGGAAGACTTTGTTCATCGAATTTCAAGGGTAGCAGTCTGCTGGAACAATATGACCCCCCAAGAAAGGGCGCTACGGCCGCCACACGACCGCACTTAAACCACTGTCGGACACTGGTCTTGCCTGCGACCGCCTAGGCCCAACCTCCGGCGGTTGCGGAACTAGCCTTAGTGAGGATCGGCGCTGTAGGCCGCGGGCTTGAGCACGCCGATGTAGGGGAGGTTCCGGTAGCGCTCGGCGTAGTCGAGCCCGTAGCCGACCACGAACACGGGAGGGATCTCGAAGCCCGGGTAACGGACGTTCAACGGAACCGCCTGTTGTCCCCTCTTCCAGAACAGCGAGCAGATCTCCAACGAAGCGGGCTCGCGCGCCTCGAGGTATCGCAGCAGATAGGAGATCGTCAGGCCAGAGTCGATGATGTCCTCGACGAGCAGGACGTGCTTGCCCGTGATCTCGTAATCGAGGTCCTTGAGGATCCTCACCACGCCCGAGGACTTGGTCGAAGACCCATAGGACGACACCGCCATGAAATCGAACTCGGTGGGCAGCTCGATGCTGCGGGCGAGATCGGCCATGAACATGAAGGCTCCCTTCAGCACGCCGACCAGCAGCAGATCGCGGCCCCGGTACGCCTCGGTGAGCGTCTTGGCCAGCTCCGCGACCTTGTCCTCGATCTCTTCGGCTGAGATCAGGACCTCGGCGATGTCGGGATGGACCTCGTTCATATGATCCACAGTCTAGGGCCACTTCTCCGGCCGGCCGCGGGCGACCCTTACCTCGCCGGGAGAAACCGTGATAACTCCCTCTCCCGCCACCGAGAAATCGAGAGCCGCGCTCGTGGCCTGCTTGTCGTCTTCATCCAGAGCATCGAGGGCCGCCTCGATTCTTCCCGCGCGATCCCTGACCCGGCCCACCGCGAGCTGCAACAGACGCCTGCGCAGCGCCCTATCGAGCGGACCCAGGGCGCTGCGCTGGAAGGTCACGGCGTCCTCCGAGGTCTCTGAGATTCCCGCGTAGATGCGCGCGGCCAAGTTCTCGAGGGCCCTCGCGTCCTCCCACAAACGCTCACAGGAGGCACCCATAGCCTTCACTGCCCCCGGCCCCCAGCGGCGCTCGATCGCCGGGATGACCTCGTTGCGGACGGCCACCCGTTCGAAGCGATCGTCGTTGTTGGCGGGGTCGTCGCGCCAGCTCAGGTCGCGCTCCTCGCAATAGGCCCTGGCATCGCCGCGGCGAATCCCGATCAGAGGACGGATCCGGAGCCCATCCACCGGGGGGATTCCGGCGAGGACCTCTGGAGCGGCCCCGTGGATGAGCCGTCCGACAGTGGTCTCGACCCTGTCGTCGAGCGTGTGTCCGGTGGCGATGCGCTGAGCGCCGACCTTCTGCGCCAGTGTCTCGAAGAAGCCGTAACGAAGAGAGCGAGCGCGCGCCTGCAGGTTCGGTCCCTCGAGGCCCGATAGCCGGATCACGTGGGCGTCGAGGCCGGCCTCGGCCACCCGGGCACCGACTTGGGCGGCGATGTCGGCGGAGTCCACCTGCAGCCCGTGGTCGACGTGTGCGACCTCGAGCCTGAGATTGAGGGTTTCGGACAGGCGCATCAGGACATCCAAGAGAGAGGTCGAGTCGGGGCCACCCGAGACCGCCACGATCACCGTCTCTCCGCCGTCGAGCATTCTCCATCGCTCGATCGCCGAACGGACCTCAACCACGAAGTCGTGACCGGGCCCGGCCAGGCCGGCCGAGGTCACGCCACTCGCCGGAGCCAGCGCCTCGGTTCCTTGAGCTCGCTCAGCAAGGGCAAGTTCTCCTGGCGCGCCCACAAAGCATGCAGGGCCTCGGGCCCCTCGGCGGCCACTACGCCGTCGCAGAAACTCTGCCCCAGCTCGTACTGCCTCAGCTTCATCTCGAGGCCGATCACGTGGTGGATTGCCCGCTGCAGGCTGGTCTGGTGTCGCCGCCTGTGGTCAAAGGTGCGCCGCATCCGGGCGAAGGTCGGTATGGCTTCGGCTCCGACCGCGTCCATGACGTAGTTGCCATGACCCTCCACCACCGCCATGAGTGCCTGCAGCTGGTCGAGCCGGGAGCGTTCCTCGTCCGAGGCGAGCAAGTAGACGGGGTTGCGCTCCTCGGGCGGCAGCGCCCCGCTTCGAAGCCGCAACGCCGCCCGGCGCACGCGCGTCGCGAAATGGCGGGCATCGAGCTCGACGCCGTCGAGGTAGGAGGACACCAGCGACATGAAGCGGGCCTTCAGCCACGGCACACCCGAGAATTGGAACCTGTGAGTCATTTCGTGGACCGCGATCCAGAGGGAGAAGTCCTGCGGCACGAACGAGAAGCGGCGTTCGGTCTCGACCAGGTTCGGCCCCACGAACATGAGTGGAGCGCTGCGAGCAGGCCGCTCGGCGGCTCCGGACACCTCCGGGACGAGCACGTCGTACTGGCCGAGAACGCGCCGGGAAACATAGCCAAGCAGAGCGCCGACCTCGACCGAAACGATGCCTCGCTGGGCCAGGCGGACGCCCACGGGGGCCTGGTCGAGACGATCTCCAATGCGCTCGGCGAGGGGGGCGAGCAATAAGACCAGACTGTCGACGTTGGCGTCGGCCCACGCTCCCCGGTCCACAAGCCCCCACTCCACCGGAGGGGGGGCCGGGATGCCGGAAACCTCGGCGACGAGCTCCTCGGCACGGGGAACGGCAACGGACAGATCGCGCTCCAGGCCCGCTATCAGATAAGAGTCCTTGAAGGCGCGATCACCGGCGAGGCGGCGAGCGACGGCGCGAGCCACCGCCGGTTCGATGAGCCGGCTCAGGCGTCGCCTCTGCGGCGGCGAACCACCAGACGGTAGTAGATGGCTCCGATAGCCAGGCCCAGAAAGAGCACCATCACCACCGTGATCTTCGCCATCTGGTAGGTCCAGGGCGGGCCGACCTCGGCGGCCCCCCCTTCGGAGTCCTCCTGCGCGAGCGCCATCAGGGGGTTCAGGACGAAGGCCACGGCCAGAGCCAGGGTCAGATAAATCCGTGTGGGGAGCGACATGAGCGACATGGCGGCTAAGGATATATCGGCGCCGCTTGCCGTTCCGTTCAGCAAGACCCCCGCCCCGGCCGGCTGCTTCGCGGTGGTTACCGTGCGACGGTCTTCGCGTGGCTACCCAAAACGGTGGCTAAGGTGCGACCGTCTACGGCCGGCCCCCCGGCCTCACCCGGTGCCGAGCCCCCTCTAGGCGGAGCCGGCGGCGGGCTTGCGGCCCCTGAGACGGGGCACCTTCATCTCGGCGTGCGCCCAACATTTTTCCCGCTTGTTGTACGTGGACAACCGCGTGTCACACCCGTCCTGTGCGCAAACTCGTCCTGTGGGGTACTTTCGTGATGCGCGTGGCAACGGTTGCGGCCTCGTGCCGTGTATTGCGTCCTGCCTAGCCATGGGTAACTCCTCTCTCGCCGGGCGGCCCCCCAACGCCGCCTCATCCGTGTTAGACGGATGAGGAGGATGACTCGTTCCGTCCCCTCGCTATCTATTCGTAGAAAGAGGGCGTTGCGGTTTGGGCGCGTCCTCGGGCGAGCTCACCAAAGACAATCTGAGATTCTTCTTCCCAATTCATGAGCAAACGACTCAGATCACCTCGGGAGCCTTTGCCCGCGCCACTCCAGTGGCTGGGTTGGGCGGCGCGCGCCGTCCTGGGGCCGCCCGCCCGTGCGGTGCGCGGAACGGCTCGGCGCGTGGCCGACCCGGCTCACCAGGTGCGCGATTACTTCGCTTCGGAGCGCGTGACGGTCCGTCAGGGCTTCATCGCGGTGTGTATCGCGGGCATGACCTCCCTGGTCGCCGGTCTCACGCTAGCGGGCTTGGACCATCGCATCAAACAGGTTCCTGGGCTCCTGGTTCTCATCCCGGTCTCGATCGGGATGCGCGGAAACATCTTCGGAGCCCTGGCGGCGAGGCTCGGGACCTCGATTCACTCGGGCCTCTTCGAGGGGACCCGTGCTCGAGGAGGACTCCTCTACCAGAACATCGAGGCGGCCGCTCTTCTGACCGTAGCAACCTCGGTGGCCATGGGGTTGATGGCCCGCGGCATCGCCGGCCTGCTCGGCATTCACACCGTGCCCCTGTGGGACCTGATCGTGGTCGCGTTGATGGGCGGGCTGCTGTCGTCGGTGATCGTCCTGGCGGTGACGATCTATCTGTCGGTGACCTCGTTCCGGCGTGACTGGGACCTTGACTCGGTCGGTGCGCCGCTCATTACCGCCATGGGAGACGTCATCACCCTCCCCTCGATCCTTCTGGCCTCCTACCTGGTGGGATTCCGGATCGTGACCCCCGTACTGGGGGGAGTGGCGGCGGTTGCCGGCGTGGTTGCGCTGTACCGGGGGTGGACGACCCTCAGCCTGATCGCCCGGCGCATCGTGCGCGAGAGCTTTCCCATCCTGGTAGTTGCAATCGTGCTTGACGTCCTCGCCGGAACCGTGGTGCAAACGCGCACCGATGCCGTGTTCCTACCGTTCCCCGCCTTCTGGATCATCCTGCCCGGCTTCCTCGAGACCACCGGCGCCCTCGGCGGGATCCTGGCGGCAAGGCTAGGCTCGAAGCTCCACCTGGGAGCGGTGTCGCCCTCCGCCAGGCCGGAGGCCCCCGCGCTGCTGGATGGGGTGATCGTCCTCACACTAGGGCTCACGGTGTACGCCCTCAGCGGGGTCAGCTCCCTCGCCGTCGCCGAGCTCACCGAGCGCGCGTATCCCGGCGTCTTGAGGTTCATGGGGATCACGATGGTGGGCGGGCTCATGGCGACGGTGGTGGCGGCCTTCATCGGCTACTACGCCGCCATCATCACCTATCGCTTCGGCTTCGACCCCGACAACCACACGATCCCGCTCGTCACCAGCGGGATGGACCTCCTTGGAGTCGTGTGTCTCGTTGTCGCCCTCGTCATCTTCGGAGTAGCCTGAGATAGATGGATCCAGCTCGCCGCCCTGTAACCGTCAAGGGCCTGCTCGCGGAGATCAAGGACAATTCCGAGCTCATGGTCGACCTGGCCTATGCGGCGGTCTTTTTCTCCGACGTCAAACTGGCGCAGGAGGTCTCCCGGCTCGAGGAGCGGATGTTCGACTACCTGCACTCCCTCCGCAAGGTCAGCATCCTTGCCGCCCGCAGTCCCGAGGACGCGGAGCACATGGCCGGCGTGATCGAAATAGCCGCCGCGGTGGAAAGCATTGCCGATGCAGCCGAGGACATCGCCCGGGTGGTGTCCTCGGGTCTGGGAATTGTGGACGACCTGCGCCAAGACCTCCGGCACGCCGATGAAGTGGTTTCGAGAATCAGGGCCCGCGAGCACGCTGCGGCGATCGGCATCTCGCTGCGGGAACTGATGCTTCCCGTGGAGGTCGGCGTCTGGGTGATCGCGGTGCGGCGCGGAGGCGAGTGGAACCTCGACCCGAGGGCCGACTACATTGTCTCCGCCGGAGACGTCCTCCTCATCAAGGGCCCGGAGGACGGCGTAGCCCTGGCGCGCGAACAGATGGGCGCGCCGCCCGTGGAAGAGAGGGAGCCCGAGACCGAGATCGTTCTCTCGGACCTTGACCGGGCGGTCGACCTGCTCGTCGAGATGAAGAACTCGGCCGAGGTGGCGGTCGGCCTCGCCTACACAGCACTGCTGCTCAACGACCCCGCTTTGGCGGCCGAAGTCTCGAGCTTGGAAGAGCGCTCCGACGCCATCCACGACGAGCTCGAGTCCTGGGTCCTGAGAAGCGCCCAGGAGGCACGCAACCCCGACGACCTGCGCGGGCTGATCCGCCTCGCCCACGCCTCAGAGATGATCTTCGACTCCGCCCGGGAGATGACGCGCCTGGTGGAGAAGGGGGAGGAGCTGCACCCGGTCATCGCCGCCGCCCTGGTCGAGTCGGACGAGGTCGGCTTCGAGACCGTCGTGCAAAGGTCGTCTCCCGCCGATCAGAAGACCATCAAGGAGCTTCGCATCGAGACCGAGACGGGCATGTTCGTGCTCGCGATCCAGCGCGGGCGGCGTTGGACCTACCGGCCCAAAGCGACCTTTCAACTGGAAGCCTCAGATCGCATCATCGCAATCGGGCCCGCCGAGGGCGCCGACGAGCTCGACGAGCTGGTCGGGATGCGCCGTGAGCTGGCTAAGGCCTAGTGGCTTAGCAAGCGACTGGATCGGGCATAGTAGGGAGCGACAACGTCCCAGGAGGTCACCTGATGCCCAAAAACTTACGTCAACCGTCCGGGTCGATGCCCCAGAAGCCGAGCCTGGTCCAGAATATCGGAGCGCTCGTTGCCGGGATCCTCGCCGTCAAGCTCGCCACCTATGTGACCGTGACCGCTTGGCGCTTGGCGACCCGTGAGGACCCGCCGCAGATGGACGAAGCCGTTGGTGCGCTCAAGAAAGCGGTCTGGATCGCGCTGATCGGCGCCGCCACGGGCGCCGCCCGGCAGACCGTGCGCGACTTCATCAAGCCCCCCACCACAGGCGTCGCCTAGGCCTTTCGGGAGCCAAACCGTACTCAATCGCGCCCAGAGCTCTCCTGAGTACGATTTCGGGACCCCAAGGCGCTCAGAGCGCGATTCGCTCCTACATAAAGGCCGACTCGTCATACGGCCGCGCTCAAACGCGGAGTTCAGAACAGGGCGGGCTCGAACTTGCGCTCGAATCTAAACGAGCTCAGGTCGTGTTCGGTGCGGCCGTCGACGGCGAGCTCGGCCAGGATCTTGCCGAATACCGCGGCGAACTTGTAGCCATGCGCGGCACCTTGGGCAACGTACACGCCGGGACTTCCCGGCACCTCGTCGATAACGAAATCGCGGTCCGGCGGCATCGTGTAGAGGCAGGATTTCGTCCGGATGATGTCTCCGGCCGCGCCGGGAAGGTGCTCTGAGGCGAAGGCGGTCACCCGTGACTGCGCGGCCTCGTCGACTTCGAAGGTCCTGGACTCCGCCGTGACCTCCTCGCCCCCGACGTCCTGCCCGATCTTGATGCCGGCCTCCCCGAAGACGGGGATGCCGTAGAAGCAGGGATCGCCGAGCCAGATCCAGACCGGCATGCGCTCGGGGCCGAAGCCTTCCGCAGGGGCCCGGAAGTAGGTCACCTGCTCCTGTGTCACTCGCAGGGGGAGGCTCATGCCCAGCGGGGCGAGCACATCGTTGGTCCAGGCATCGGCCGCCACGATGAGCTTGCGGCACCGAAAGCGCGTGTCGCCGGCGACCAGCTCTATCTCTCCGTCCGAGACGGAAATCGAGGTGGCGGTCGTTCGCTCCAGCAACGTGGCGCCGTGGCGACGCGCCAACTCCGCGTGGGTGGCGTTGCACTGTGCCGCCGGAGCGATCCCTGCGTCCTCCTGAAAGAGACCCGACACATCTTCTGAGAGATGGAACTGAGGCCACCGGCGCATGATCTCCGCGGCATCCAGCAACTCGAAGGGGACCCCTTCCTCCTGGAGGCTAGAGGAGTAGCTCGAGAGGTCCTCGCCGGTGTCGGCGGGGCTGAGATCGAGCCCTCCGGTGGTGACGAGGAGATCACGGCCGGAGTCCTCCTCGAGATCCCGCCACGCGGCGAAGGCGCCCTTGGCCAGGCGAACGTAGGCGGGAGCGTGGTAGGAGAGCCGGACGATGCGGGAATGGTCCTGCGAGGCGCCGTTGTCGTGGCCCAGTTCGAACTGCTCCAGCCCGAGGACGTCCGAGCCCGCTCGCCGCGCCAGACGGTAGGCGGCGGCGCTGCCGATTCCGCCGAGGCCGACGACGATGTACGCGTAGTCCGTTCTCATGCTGAGTTGTGTTGGTGGTACTCGAGGGCCGACATCGGCTTGCCTTCCGAGCGCCATTCCCGCACCTCGGCGGGAGTCTTGCCGAGCGCCACCGCCATGGCCCTCACATGAGACGCCACCGAGCCGCAGCACGAACCGATGTACCCAATCCCCATCGCCTGCGCCTCCTGCGCAAAGTCGGCCATCTCGGCCCGGGTGAGCTGCAGAGGGTCGAGCCCGAGCGGAAACTCGGGCAGCGCGGTGAAATCGGGGCTGTGGTCCGGGGTGCGAAAGGCGACCGGCTGGCACGCCAGGGGGCCGGAGACGGCCTCTCGCACCTCCTTCATGAGCGGCAACGTGTGGGCAGGATCGCGCAAGCAGTTCAACCCCACGACGTCTGCACCAGCGTCCCGCAGCTTGCGGGCGCAATCTGCCGCCGAGTCGCCTTCATAAGAGTGGGGGTCCTTCTCGAAGGACATCGTCGTGACGATCTCGAGCCCCGCGTCCTTGGCGCAGCGGGTGGCAATAACGGCCTCGCCTACGAAGGTGAACGTCTCGGCCACGACGAAATCGATCCCGGCCTCGACCTGGACCTCGAGCTGGCGATCGAATATCGAGCGCACGTGCGCTTCGTTGGCAGAGTCGGAAGGATCGTATTCCCAGGTCAGACACAGGTTTCCTGCCACCAGCGCGTCGCCCTCCGAGGCCACAGATCGGGCGATCTCGACCGCTGCTCGGTTGAGGTCCGAGACTCTGTCGCCCAATCCCACCGTAGCGAGCTTCTGGGGGCTGGCATAGAAGGTCAGCGCCTGCAGCACCTCGGCGCCGGCCAGCAGGAACTCGCGATGAAGCTCGGCCAGAGCAGAGGGATGAGTGAGGCTCACCTCGGGCGTGAACGGTCCTGCCTGAACGTACCCGCGCCGCTCCAGCTCGAGCAGGTATCCACCGTCACCGAGCACCACGCCATCCTTCAAGCGCTCCTCTAGCGAAGCCGCCATCCCTTGCCCCCTGACCTTGATCGGCTTGTCCACCGACCGGGGCCAGTTCCATGACTCCGCCCCGGTCCTTGAATTACACAGTCTTGTGGCATAAGTTTCCTCTGTACGCGGCCGTGGCTCGTGAGGTAAGCTCCCGTCCCAACCAAGGCGCTATCCGGAGGCTACAAGCGCCCCGAACCGCCGGGAGTCTGCGATGCTAGCAGTCGTACTGGTACTGGTCGCTCTCGCCGTCATCGGCGTCACCTTGGTGATCTCGGGAGGCCACGCCCGTTACGAGACGCTGGAGTACCTGATCGACTCGAGCGGGCGAAAGGGGCGTGACTCGGCTCAGCCGGACTCGGGTTCAACCTGAGGTCAGGGCGCTCACTCCCGCTTGATCACGATGTCTAGCTCGGCGTGCGCTCTCCGCAGTGCCCCTTCGACATCCTCGGGACTCGCTCCGGAGGCGAATAGAAACCCCAGGTAGCGTTCGCCCTCGGGCAGCGGGCGCAGAAAACGCCCGCGCGCGACGGTGATCTCGAGGCCCTGGATCCCCGGCACCCGCCTGGCCTCCTCGACACCGAGAACCTCTTCCAGGATCCCGCTCCCGGGAATGGGCAGCATCATGACTCCCGAGGCCGCGCGGGAGCGCTCGAGGTCGTCGATGGGCAGTCCGAGCGCATGACGAAGCAGCAGCTCCTCCAAGGAGACGCCCACCCCGAAGCGCAATGCCCGGGAGCAGAAGCCGCCGATGGAGCGTGCGGCCATGTCGATGACCCAGACCTCGGAGTTGTGGACGCGAACCTCCGCGTGAACTGGCCCCTCGCTCAGACCCAGCGCGCCGGCCGCCGCGGCGCACCTGCGAGCGATCTGACGCTGGATCCCTGTGGGCCGGCGCGAGGGCGTCACATATATCGTCTCTTCGAAGAAAGGCCCCACGAGAGGGTCGGGCTTGTCGAACAGAGCCAGCACTTCGAGCCGTCCTCCCCGCAACAGGCCCTCGAGCGCCAGCTCGGGGCCGGACACGTAGGACTCGATCAACATGGGACCGGCCGGATCCTCGATGATCGCCCTCACCCGGGCCGCGGCGGCGGCGACGCCGGCCTCGTCGTCGGCCCGAACGACGCCCCGGCTGGCCGCCATCGAAAGCGGCTTCAGCACGCAGGGCAAGCCGACCTCGGAGGCCGGTCCCACAGCATCTACTCCCCCTTCGACGAGCCGAAATGAGGGTTGCGGCAAACCGGCAGCCGTAAGCGCGCGGCGCAGCTTTGACTTGTCCCTGGTGGCGGCCACGGCCGCAACAGGATTGTGAGCAAGGCCCAGCTCGGAGGCCGCAATCGCCGCTGCAACCACTCCCACGTCGTCGACCGGCAGGATCGCGTCTACGGGCTCTTTGCGGCAGTAATCGACGATGCGTTGGGCGGCACGCTGAGGACGGGAGAAATCGACCACGAGGCTTTCGGTTTCAAGCGCAGGAGCGATGGCTAGCCGGTGGTCGGAGGCAATCACCGTCTCGGCCCCCAACGAGCGCGCCGCGGCGATGAAGTCTGCGGCCCGGTAGGTCGCACTGGGAAGTAGTAGGAGCAAGCGAGCCATGCGCCTATGATCGCGTCATGACCGGTGAACAGAACCCGGGCCGTGCCCCTATGATCGCGTCATGAGCGTTGTTGAGAACGTGGTGTCCGTCTCCGAAGTCGCACGCGACATGGTGATTGCGGCCCGCTCCGGACAGGAGGGGGCCGAGTCGTACGCGCTGTGGGTCGAGGTCACCGGGAACAACGGGCCCGAGTACACCTACGAGCTCTATCTCCACCCTCTCGAATACGCCACCTCGGAAGATCTCGTGCAGCACCACGACGACCTCTCGGTAGTGATCGTGGCCGACAGCGTGGACAAGTTGCGCGGTGCCTCGATCGACTACGGGAGCGGCCCACAGGGAGAGGGTTGGGTGATCGACAACCCGAACCGCCCCCGGCCCCTGCTGAACATCGGGAAGGCGCCCTCCATGGGAGCTCCGGCAGGTCCGTCCGGACCTACCGGGGACCTCTCGAGCGAAGTCGCACAGCGCGTGCACCAGGTGCTCCAGGAGCAAATCAACCCCATGATCGCGGCGCACGG
>JBPCPZ010000185.1:0-7418 GCA_050998655.1 Actinomycetota bacterium | reverse complement strand
GGATACACTCCTTAACCAGAGAACTACCAACGCCCATGCCTCTTGCACTCGGCTCGACCAAGAGAATTCGGAGTTGCGCGACGCCGTCATCCTTGGACATGCAGAAAATGCACCCCACACGTTCACCGTTTACTTCGGCGACCCAGGCAGCGTTCCGCGTTGACTCGAGGTGATCGATGTAGTCGGCGACTATCCGGGCGACTAGAGCCTCAAAGGTTTCGTCCCAGCCATACTCCTGCCTGTACAGCTCCCCGTGGCGCTTGACCACCCAGCCATAGTCGCCGGAAACCGGCGCACGAAGAACGACGGGATGCGACTCCTTCTCGCTGAGAAGCGACTCCATGACTCCAATCGAGGACATCAATCGCTCCTGTCCGTCATCGCTGAGTCGCGAAAGGAGTTCGCGGACCTGTCCAGAGGACCTTTCGTCGAGCAGCTCGAGGGCCCGGCGACCTTCTGTCGTGAGCGTGACGACTTGGCGACGCCCGTCATCCGGCGAGCTCGCCGCATGAACGAGACGCTGCTCCTTCAGCCTCGATAAGACCCGGCTCACGTAGCCCAGGTTCAGACGAAGCTTCTCGGCAACTTCGCTCGGCGAAGCCCCGTCGGACGCTCCCAGCTCGAACAAGACTCGGCTCTCCGAGAGCGAGTAGGGCGTGTCCAGTAGACCATCACGAAGCAACCCAAGGACTTTCGTATAGAAGCGATTGAAGGCTCTCAGCCGAGTGATGCGAGCTTCGATCGACAGACCTGTTTCTCCTTGCTTTAGGCAACAGAGTTAGTTGTCCTAGGCAAGTTTATGCTCGTCGGAAGCCGAGCGCGTAGATCGACCTGGGACGGAATCGGCTCCGGCATCCACTCGGCGCCGTCAAGGCTGATGCGTAACTCCGGGGGGTGGACCTATCGGTCTCCTCGGCCCGTCGTCAAGCCCTTGATCCGCTCGAGCGTGCGGCTCCGGCCCAGGATCTCGATCGACTCGAACAAGGGTGGCGAAACAAGGGTCCCGGTGACCGCGGCTCGGATCGGCTGAAACGCCTGCTTGGGCTTCAGCGCCCATTCGGACGCCAGCTCTCTCAAGCGCTTCTCGATGGCGGGGGTGGTCCACTCGGGGAGCTCTTCCAGGGCTTTAACCACCTCCGCCAAGTAATCCTCCTGCCCTTCGATCACCTTGCGGGCTCTGTCGTCGGGAGCCACCTCCTGAAACAGAAACCTCACCATGGCAGGGGCTTCGTCCAAGCGTCGCAGGCGCTCGACCAACAACGGCGCCACCGCCTCGAGGACGGTCACATCTGCCTCGAAACCGGCCGCAGCACAGAAGGGCACCAGCTCGCGGGCGAGGTCGCGAGGCTCTGTTTGCTTGATGTAGTGGAGGTTGAGCCATTCGAGTTTGTTCTCGTCAAAGGCGGCGGGATTGCGGCCGACGCGCTCCAGCGAGAAACGCTCGACCAGCTCCTCTAGAGAAAAGATGTTCGTGCGGTCGTCATAGGACCATCCCAAAAGCGCCAGATAGTTGACCATCGCCTGAGCCAAAAAGCCCCTCTCCCGGTAGGAGCGCACCGCGACATCGCCCCAGCGCTTGGACAATGGCCGCCCACGCTCGTCGGTCAGCAGTGGCAGATGGGCGAACACGGGTACGTCGGTGGCTCCCATGGCCTCGCGCAGCAGGATTTGGCGGGGGCTCGCGGGGATGAGGTCCTCTCCTCTGATGATGTGCGTGATGTCCATCAGCAGATCGTCTAGCCCCGCTGCGAGCAGATAGGTCGGCGAACCGTCCGATCGCTGGATGACGAAGTCACCGATCTGCTCCGTGCCGGTCTCGACGCGGCCCCGGACGACATCATCGAAGGAGATCGTCCGGCCGGCGGGTACTTTGAAGCGAACCGCCGAAGGTCGACCCGAACGTTCGAGCTCGGTGCACTGGGTCTTGGAGAGTTTCCGGCAATGCTGGTCGTAGCCTTGGGCTCCTCCCCCTCTTTGGGCGCGCCGTGCCGCCACCTCCTCGGCGGTGCAGTAGCAGCGATAGGCGTGCCCGTTCTCGAGAAGCGAGAGGGTCGCGGCGCGGTAACGCTCGAAGCGCTCGCTCTGCCGGTAAGGCCCGTACTCGCCCCCGACTCCCGGCCCCTCGTCCCATGACAGGCCCAGCCAGCGCAAATCCTCCAGCGCGCCCTCGAAACCTTCCTGCGTGGCGCGCTTGGCGTCGGTGTCCTCGACCCTCAGCACGAACACCCCGCCCTGTTGGCGGGCGAACAGCCAGCTATAGAGCGCGCTGCGGGCATTGCCGACATGGATGTAGCCGGATGGAGCCGGAGCGAAGCGTGTGCGAACCGTCATGCCCCAGACGCTAGCAGCGGAGGGGCAACTTTGGGCCCAAATAGAACCTCTGGGGTCGGTCTTGGCGAAACCTACGGAGCCTCACACGATGCGGCGGTCGGCGGCCCAACGAGTCAGCTCGTGGCGGCTCGAAAGCTGCAGCTTGCGCAGCACCGCCCCGACGTGCGACTCGATGGTCTTGACCGAGATGTGGAGACGAGCGGCGACCTCCTTATAGGAGTAGCCGCGTGCGATGAACCGCATCACTTCCCTTTCCCGAGGCGATAGCTGATCGAGCTCCGAGTCGACCGGTTCTGAGACCGGTGCGAAAGCGTCCAGCACGAACCCGGCGAGACGCGGCGAGAAGACGGCGTCCCCCTCGTGAACCCGCCGCACGGCGGCGGCCAGATCGGCAGGCGCGATCGTCTTTGTGACGTAGCCGCGTGCGCCCGCACGGATGACCGCGATCACATCCTCGGCGGCGTCCGAGACCGACAGAGCAAGGAAGCGGGTCGCAGGTGAGTGGCGCAGGGTCTGCCTGATGACGTGCTCGCCCCCACCTCCGGGCATGTGTACGTCCACGAGCACCACGTCGGGCTTCAAAGCGGCGATGTCCTCGGCCGCAGCATCGACATCGTATGCCTCGCCAAGAATGGCGAAGGTGGCGTCGAGCTCGCTGCGGACTCCGGACAGGAAGAGTCGGTGGTCGTCGACGAGATAAACCGATATGCGACTCAATGCGTGCGCGCGATCTGCAGCTTCACCTCGGTACCTTGACCGGGCGCGCTGATTATCTCCGCCCGGCCCCCGTGCCGCTCCATGCGCGCCCTGATCGATTCTGCAATCCCGCCGCGCTGTTTCGGCACGATACGAGAATCGAATCCGCAGCCTTTGTCGCGCACATATGCCGTGGCCGTGCTCGCGTCCACCGCGACGAACAAAGAAACCGAATCGGCCCCCGAGTGCTTGGCCGCATTAAGTGTCGCCTCTGTGGTTGCATCGACGAGTGCTGTGATGCCCTCGTCCATCTCCTCATCTCCTACTGCGACTACCTCGACTGCAATCCGGTGCCGCGACTCGACCCTGCTTGCCACCGCCTCGAGCGCCGAGCTCAGGAGATCAAGATCGGGCCGAGGTGCACCGAATAGCCAGGCGCGCAGATCGCGCTCTTGAACGCGCGCAAGGCCGGCCATCTCCGAAGCATCGTTCGTTCTCTGAATCAGGGCGAGGGTCTGAAGGACCGAGTCGTGGAGGTGGGCGGCCATCTCCGAGCGCTCCTCGGTGCGGATGCGCTCGCGGCGTTCGTCCGCAAGCTGTTGTGCGAGGCGGTAGAGCCAGGGCCCGAAGATCAACGTCAGGCCGAGAACGGTGACCACCACAGGCAACACGCCCGTTGGTCCGGCCGAGTAGCCGCTTTGCAAGACGAGAAACATTCCGGAGACGATGAACAACCCGCCCGCTGCCAGACGAAGGGCGGGCTGGACCGCGAAGACGGCCGCGAGCGGGTCGAGAGGAGCTCGCGCCTCAGAGCGATCGCTTCGCACCCAGATGACGGATGCTCCGAACGCAGCCAGCGCCAGCGGCAAACCCACCGCGTCGCCCACCCAGAGTCCGCCCGCTCGCGCTGCCAGCAGGATCCCGGCGACGATCGAGCTCACCGCAATCATCTGGCGAAGCTGGCCGTCGGCCGTACGCAAGCGCGTTTGGGGCGCGTCCGAAGGCCCCTTGCTCAAGGCCCACGCAAGTGCATAGATGGCGAAGCCCAGTCCCGAGGCGAGACACAGAACCACGAGCGCGACGCGGATGATCGTCGGATCGATACCGGTTCGCTCGCCCACTCCCCCGGCAACTCCGACCACAACTCGGTTGGCGGCGCTGCGCCTCAGCCCAAGCCGGGTCGTCATGTCGTTGAGAACGGGAGCCGCGGCGCGTGCGATGGAGCCTTCTCCTCCAGAGAGACGGGTGGACTCTGATGCTTGCACATTCGGTGCCATCTGGACCAGACGTTCGACCCCCAACTTGACCGACGTGGTCAGGGTTGATTGGGGGTGATCCCCGATAGCTCGGAGTGCGCGCGCCGGGCGATGCTGGGACCATGGAGGCCAAAGGACCGCGCCGGTGACAGACGAGCCAATGGAGAACGATGTACGGGGTCGTGGGGATGACGACGCGGGGGCGGCCGAGGACCGGCAGGCCGTCTACCCGCGGCTGGAGCGACGGCGCACGGAACGCGTTCTGGGGGGAGTTGCCTCGGGCCTGGCCGATCATTTCGGCCTCGACCCCGTTCTTTTTCGCCTCGGCTTCGTGGTCCTGGCCCTGTTCGGCGGCTCGGGCGTGCTCCTCTACGTCCTCGGCTGGCTCTTCCTCCCGGAAGAAGGAGTCGGCGAGCCGGCGGTAGTGGCCGCGACCCGCGACATCGGCGTCCGCAAGCTGGCCGCCCTGGTGCTGTTCGCCATCGCACTGATCTATCTCGCAGGTCCAGTCTGGATGCCGCTCGTTCAAACCGATTATCTCGATGCCTCCTTGCTGTGGTCGCTCGTGCTCGTGGCGCTCGGTTTCCTGCTGCTGAGGGGTGATCCACCCCCGCGCTCAACCGCCGGGCCACCGCCCTCGCCATCCACGGCGGCTCCCGGCACGGGTCTCGCGAAGCGCGCCACCACCGCCCTGCTGCCGCGGCGCCGAGAGGCCAAACCGCCGCGCGTGAGTCGCAGGCGCTCGCCCCTAGGCTGGCTATCGCTGGGGTTCATGCTGCTGGTGGTCGGCGTCGTCGCGGTGCTCGACAACCTAGGTGTCGTGGAGCTGGGACTCAAGGACCTTCTGGCTGCGGCCGTGATCATGCTCGGCTCGGGCCTCATCGCGGGGGCTTTTTGGGGCCGAGCCCGCTGGCTGATACCCGTGGGGATAATCCTGATGCCCGGGCTAATCTTCGCGAGCGTGATCGAGCTCCCGCTGCGAGGTTCGATCGGCGGCCGCTCCCTTCAGCCCCGAAGCAGCGTCGAGCTCAGTCAAGGCTACCGAGTGCTGGCGGGCGATCTGTGGCTTCACTTGGAGAACTTCGACTTCAACGAGGGCGAAAGCATCACGGTCCCCGTGGACATGGTGGCCGGCACTCTGTCCATCTACGTCCCACGCGGCGTGGCGGTCGATGTCGACGGGCACATCGGCGCCGGGGGGTCGGAGTTTCCCGGCCGAAGGGACCAGGGTTTCGAGCTGAAACTCGACGAGTCCCTAGGAGGGAGCGAGCTGAAACGTCACCTGGTTCTGCAGGTGGATGCGGGGGTTGGCTTTGTGTCGGTGTACAGGCACCGGCTGGTCAAGGATCTGCGCGCTGCGGCACAAGCCAAGCGGAGTGAGAAGAAAGAAGAGAACAAGGAAACCCAATCCACTCCTAAGCGGAGCCAGAATGACAAGCAAGGAGCCGGATAATGGAGAGACACCGGATGGATCCTTGGTCTCTTGCATTCGGGATCGCCTTCGTCGCTGCGGGCATCATCACGTCGGTGATGGATATCGACTTCTCGCACCTGCGGCCGCAGCTGTGGTGGCCCTTCCCGGTCGTGTTTGTGGGCCTGCTGCTCCTGCTGGTTGCGCTCAACCGCACCCGAGCCCACGACGACGCCGGGAAAACGCCGGAGGATCAGCCCGACCGGCATACATAGGTGCGATCCAACTGATCCAGGCTTGTTACACCCAGCAGTGCCATGGCGTTGAGAATCTCGTCCCGGAGGATCTCGAGAACCCGCACCACACCGGCTTCACCGCCCACGGCAAGCCCCCACAGGTAGGGACGTCCGATGAATACCGCCCGGGCGCCCAGAGCAAGTGCGGTAAGGACATCTACACCCCGCCGCACACCTCCGTCGAAATAGACCTCGGCCCGGCCCTCGACCGCCGCGACGACCTCCTCCAAGGCGTCGATCGACGCCGAAGTCCGGTCGAGCTGGCGACCGCCGTGGTTCGACACCACGATGCCGGCGGCCCCATATTCAATCGCGGTGCGGGCATCCTCGGCCGTCATCACTCCCTTCACCACGACCGGCAGTTGAGAGACCTTTGCGATCCAGGGCAGGTCGTCCCACGTCAAGCTCGGGTCGGTGAAGCCTTCGAGGAACTCGAGTGGCGAGCGAGAGCGATCCCGGGCGTAGGCGGCGTAGTTGGCAGGGGCGACATTATCGCTCGGGGTTATCTCGTGACGAACCTGTGACTCCCGGTAGCCCAAGACGGGGAGGTCGGCCGTGACCACGACCGCCTCATAACCTGCCTCTTTGGACCTGCCCAGGAGGTTCTCCACCAAGCCGCGATCCCGGTTGACGTAGAGCTGAAACCAGCGTAGGCAACCGTCCGCCTCCTCGTGGGCCGCGGCGACGTCCTCCAGGGAGAAGTTCGAGGCGGTCGACAGGCACAGGGGCGCGCCGCAGCGAGCCGCCGCTCGGGCGCTGGCAAGCTCGCCGTCGGCATGAACGAATCGCTGCCACCCGGTCGGCGCCAACCCCACGGGCAACGGCGCCCGTCGGCCCAGTAATTCCACCGAGGGGTCGACATCCGACACGTCGACGAGGACCCTCGGGCGCAGCCGGTAGCGAGAGAAGGCGGTCACATTGTCTGTAGCGGTGACCTCGTCCCCGGCCCCGTCGGCAACGTAGGCGTGGACGTCGTCGGAGAGCTTGTCCCGCGCCAAGACCTCGAACTCGTGAACGCCTAGTAGTTGCTCGAGCTCCACCGGCTGCCCCTCTTTCGGGCCGAGTGGTGGATGGTGGTTGCTGTGTAACCATTCGCCACCACTCGGCGTTCTGTGACTTTGTCGAGAGCAGGTTAGCGAATGCCGGAGTCAAGGCTCAACGTCACGCGGCGGTACTCGCCGGCCTCGACGGTTACATGCGTCCGGGTCCCGTAGGGGAGCCCGCCCGACTCGGAGACGACCGGGAGCAGCTCATAGGAGCCCGGCTCGAGATCCATGCGGAAGCGACCGTTTTCACTTGAGTCGGTGCTCGTCACCAGCTCGTCCGAGCCTGCCTTGAAAACCTGCACCTCGGCTGCAACGGGCTTATCGGGGCAGGGGCTCCCGGCTTGCTCGACGGGGCATTGGGGGCCGAGGAGCACCCTGCCCC
>JBPCPZ010000069.1:0-6232 GCA_050998655.1 Actinomycetota bacterium | reverse complement strand
CGACCGATGCGCCCGAAGCCGTTGATCCCTACTCGCGTCGTCATCGACGACACCTCCCGTTTGATCTGACGATTGATCCCAATTCCGGCTTCATCCTAAGTGCTGTGGCCGTCGCCCGAAGGGGGGTGAAAAGCGAACCGTGGACATCTGCCCACGGTTTATTGTGGGTAAGAGCACACCGTGGTCATTTGCCACCGGCAAGAGGGCGGGGGCCGGGGGGGTCAGGCCAGGGTCCGCAGCACCTCGGCCAGCCGGGCGGGGTCGTGGCCCCCGTCGGGGGCGGCCACGTCGGCCTCCACCACCTTGACCCCGCAGAACTCGAGCGTCTCCCGATCGACGACCACGCCGGCCGGCTCCAGCACGGGACACTGCACCACCACGACATCGGCCGCGTAGGGACCGGCATGCGCCAGCAGCGCCTCGAGGTGCCCTCCGGCGCTGAGGGCGGTCGTCTCCCCGGGCTGGGTGCAGCTGTTGCACACGTACACCTTGCGAGCCTCGGTCCGACTCAGTGCCTCCTTGATGCCCGGCACGATCACGGTCGCTATCAGGCTCGTGAACAGGCTCCCCGGCCCCAGCACCACCTGGTCGGCCTCGAGGATCGCCCGTACCGCCCCTCCGTAGGCGACGGCGTTCGCCGGTTTGAGATAGACCGCCTGGATCGGAGCTCCCGCGCTCTGGACGGCCACTTGGCCGCGCACGACCTCCCCGTTGACACGCGCCCGTAGCGAGACCACCTCGGTGGTGGCAGGATGGACGAGCCCGGAGGCGCCCAACAGCTCCCCAGCCTGCGTGACCGCCGCGGCGAAGTTGCCGGTCATCTCGGTCAGTCCTGCGATCACGAGATTGCCCAGAGGGTGTTCGCTCAACGTTCCATCGCCGAAACGGTGCTGGTAGAGGCGGGCGAGCGCCGAGTCCTCGGAGAGCGCCACCAGACAGTTGCGGATATCTCCGGGGGCAGGAATGCCGAGCTCCCTCGTCAAGCGGCCCGAGGAGCCTCCGTCGTCGGCCACGGTGACCACCGCAGCGACCTCGTCGGCGTAGAGGCGCGCCGCTCTGAGAGTCGCGGCGAGACCGTGCCCGCCCCCGACCCCGGTGACTTTCAATTAGTTCGCAACTAGGCCTGCGGGCGCTCGACGTCTCGGTGCACGACCTTGGCCCGGAAGCCGAGATTGCGAATCGTTGCACCGATTGCCTCAGACAACACCACAGAGCGATGGCGCCCGCCGGTGCAGCCGATCGCCACAGTGAGATAGTGACGACCTTCCTCCTGGTATCCGTGCAGCAGCACCATCAGCAGATCGCAGAGGCGGTCCATGAACACGGTCGTCACGTTTTGGCCGAGGACATAGTCCTTGACCGACTGTTCGAGCCCGGTCAAGGGGCGAAGGTCGGGCACCCAGTGCGGGTTGGGAAGGAACCGGACATCGAATACAAGATCGGCGTCGAGCGGCAGCCCGTACTTGTAACCGAACGAGATCACCGTCGTGCTGAGCCCGTCCGACACACGCACATCCGAGAAGTAGGAACCCAACCTCGTCCTCAACGCGCGCACAGACATATCCGAGGTATCCACCACGATGTCGGCGCCTTCTCGGAACGGCCTCATTAGATCGCGCTCTCGCTGGATGCCGACGGCCACGCGATCGTCCGGTGCCAGGGGATGCCTGCGCCGGGAGGCGTCGAAGCGCCTCACTAAGACATCGTCGGAGGCCTCCAGAAAGACGAGTCGATAGTTGCATACATCTCGTCTCAACTTCTCGAGTTCCTTCATAGCTTCGGAGAAGAAGGTGCCGCCACGCGCGTCGATCACCAAAGCGATGAGATTGATGTCGTTGCCCGGGGCCAATGCGAGGGACACCATCGTCTTGATCAGCGCCGGTGGCAGGTTGTCGACAACGAACCACCCGAGGTCCTCGAGTGCATTTGCCGCCTCGGACCTCCCCGCTCCCGACAGCCCGCTTATCACCAAGACGTCGACGGCTTGGGCACGCTGTCTCAGGGTCATGATGCCTGCTGCTGTACGGCGCTTGGATCTGAGAACTGCGCGAATACAGCTTCGGCAACCGTGCGCGGAAGTCCGGGCACCTCATAAAGC
Organism: Actinomycetota bacterium; assembly: GCA_050998655.1. Classification (GTDB taxonomy): domain Bacteria; phylum Actinomycetota; class CADDZG01; order CADDZG01; family WHSQ01; genus JACDAL01. The sequence goes on along the minus strand of JBPCPZ010000069.1, from coordinate 4,134 downwards.
TCTTCCACCGTTGCCGTCCGGATTCGCTTGACCGAGCCGAAGTGATTCAACAGCTTCTTGCGGCGGGCGTCGCCCAGCCCCGGCACTGCGTCGAGCGCGGAGCGTGTCATGTTCCTGCTGCGGCGCAAGCGATGATAGGCCAGCGCGAACCTGTGGGCCTCATCCCGAACGCTCTGCAAGAGATAGAGCGCTTCGGAGCTGCGAGGAATGACGATTGGCTCGGCCCGATGGGGGAGAAAGACCTCCTCCATCCGTTTGGCGAGCGAGCACACCGCAACGTCGTCGATCCCGAGCTGCTCCATTACCTCGACCACCCGGCCCAGTTGACCCTTGCCTCCATCGATCACCACCAGGTTGGGCACGTAGGCAAACTTCCGGTTCGCTTCGGTTTCCGGGTCGTCCCGCCGGTGGCGCAGAAACCGCCGCCTCACAACCTCTCCCATCATTGCGAAGTCGTCGGGTCCGCTCGTGTACTTGATCTGAAACCGCCGGTAGTCTGATCGCTTGGGCACGCCGTCCTCGAACACGACCATGGAGCCGACCGCCTCAGAGGGACCCGTATTGGAGATGTCGAAGCACTCGATGCGAAGCGGAGCCTGGTTCATCCCCAACGCCTCCTGCAACTCGGTGAGCTGACGGGAGCGTGCAGCGAAATCACTCGAACGCTTGAGCCGGTGGCGGGCGAACGCTTCCTTGGCATTGTCGGTAACCGTCTGGAGCAACGAACGCTTTGCTCCCCTCTGAGGCACCGACAGGGTCACGGGCCCGCCCCGGAGCTCCGACAGCCACGCTTCGACGAGCGCGCGGTTTGTTGGCTGCACCGGCACCAGCACGCGCCGAGGGACGTCCGAGTCCGCATAGAGACGCTCCAAGAATCCCTCGACCAGCTCCGCAGTTGCGAGGTCCTCGACCTTGTCCACGATGTAGCCCTTGCGCCCGGTGACCCGGCCGCGCCGGACGAAGAACACCTGCACCGCGGCTTCGAGATCGTCTTCGTGCCAACCGACCACATCGATGTCGTCGCGCTCCGAAGACACCATCTGCTGTTTCTCGATGGCCCGATGAACATTGTCGAGCTGGTCCCTCAGCTTGGCGGCCAGCTCGTACTCCTCCCTGTTCGACGCCTCCCTCATAGCGGTCTCGAGGCGGTCGATCACCGGGCGCGTGTTCCCATCGAGGTAGTCGCACAGCTCCGAGACGATGCCGCGATGTTCGTCCGGAGACACAGCTCCCACACACGGTCCCGAGCATCGCTCGATGTCGTATAGAAGACAGGGGCGATTGCGCCTGTGACAGCGAGCGAACACTCCTTGAGAGCAGGTCCTGATGGGAAACGTCGTGAGCAAGAGGTCGAGCGTGTCGCGAATCGCATAGGCGTGGGCGAAGGGCCCGTAGTACTTGACTCCCTTGCGCTTGGATCCGCGCATCACTCGCGCTCGGGGAATCTCTTCGTCGAGAGTTACCGCGAGATAGGGATAGCTCTTGTCGTCCCGATAGCGCACGTTGTAGCGGGGACGGTGCTCCTTGATGAGGGTGAGCTCGAGGTGAAGCGCTTCGACCTCGTTGTCGGTCACGATCCAGTCGACCTCCGAGGCGGCCTCTACCATCGCCCTCGTGCGCGGGTGAAGCTCGGGCCCGAAGTAATTGGACAGGCGGGACCGCAACGTCTTCGCCTTGCCCACGTAGATGACGCGGCCCTGAACGTCCTTGAACAAGTAAACGCCCGCGGCTGTTGGTATCGAGCCGGTTTCAGGCCTCGCAAGCGAGTTCTGTGTCATATCCTCCGCAATCGAAACACATCAGCGGAGGTGCGTGGCGGTGGCCGTCGGCTGGATCTCATCCTTCGGCCGCTCTCGGAGCCGGCCTGTCCCGTTCTCGGGTCAGCCGCTCGGACTGCTCCCGGCGCCAGCGCTCGATCGCGCCGTGGTCGCCCGACAACAGCACCGGCGGCACCGGCAGCCCTCGGTACTCGGCTGGGCGTGTGTACTGCGGGTACTCCAGAGTTCCGGCTGCATGCGACTCGAAGCTCAGCGACTGCTCGTTGCCGAGCACCCCGGGCAGCAGGCGCGCCACGGCTTCGATGATGACCAGCGCGCCGAGCTCACCGCCGGCCAGCACGAAGTCGCCGATCGACAGCTCCTCGTCGGATACCTCAACGACCCGCTCGTCGACGCCTTCGTAGCGCCCGCACAGAAGCACCAGCTGGGTATGCCCGGCGAGCCGTGCCACGCCTTGGTGGTCGAGCCTTCGTCCCTTGGCGGACAAAAGAACGACATGCCCACCCGGTTCCCGCACCGCCTCGACCGCCTCAAAGAAGGGGGCCGGGCTCATGACCATGCCGGCCCCGCCCCCATAGGGCTCGTCGTCGATCGAGCGATGCTTGTCCGTCGACCACTCCCTGAGATCGTGGGCGCGCACATTCAGCCGTCGCGCTGCGAGCGCGCGGCCGAGCACCCCCCAGGACACGAAGCCTTCGACGAGCCCGGGAAAGACCGTGACAACGTCGATGTTCATTGACTAGTCGAGGAGGCCGGGCGGCGCATCGACGACCACTTGACGGGAGTCCCTGTTGATCTCACTCACGATGGCCTCAACCAATGGGACAAGCTTCTCGCCGATGGGCGTTTCGACTACCAGCAGGTCCTGGGCCACCCTGGACATGACCCCCGTGATCCGTCCCAGTTCGCGTCCCTCCGGGTCCTCCACTCTCATGCCGATCAGCTCGTGCTCCCACCATTCGCCCTCCTCGAGGGTGCGCACATCGCTCGGCTGCACGTAGAGGGGGCCGCGCATGGTCTCGGCGGCGGTGCGGTCGTCGACACCTTCGAACTTGACCAGAAGCCGTTGATGGAGCCCACGGGAGCGCTCCACGGAGAGGAGCTCGCCTCGTCCACCTACGAGGACTGCGCCCGGCTCGAAGCGCCTGGGGTCGTCTGAGATCGGAGTGACGTAGAGCTCGCCGGAGAGCCCGTGTGGCTTTCCCGCCCGTCCCGCCAGCAGCAACTCCGGCGGGACACCCAGCTCGCCGTCCTTAATCGACCACCTCGACCGTGATGCTCTCTCCCTCCCGCTGTCCCGACGCCTTGGCCAGAGTGCGGAGGCTTCGGATGATGCGGCCACGTTTACCGATGATCTTGCCAACATCATCGGGATGGACGGTGACCTCGACCACGATCGTGCCCCGTTCGTTCTCGACCTCCTCGATCTCGATCGCCTCGGGATGCTCGACCAGCCACGGAGCGACGTACTCGACCAGCGCCCGCGTCACTCCGCAGTCGAACCTTCCTCGTCGGCTTCGGCGACCGAGGCCGCCGGCGTAGCACGGCGAGCCGCCACAGGTGCAGCCGCCGCCTCGGAACTCCCGGCAGCAGAGGCGGTGACTCCGGGACGGCCGGAGAACTCTCCCCACGCCCCGGAAATGTCGAGCAACTTACGGACCGGTGGGGACGGCTGGGCCCCCTGGCGCAGCCAGTAGACCGCCCTGTCGTTGTCGATCACGATCACGGAGGGATCGGCACGGGGCTGGTAGTGCCCGATGGATTCGATGATGCGTCCATCACGCGGGCTGGTGGCGTTGGCTACCACGACCCGATAAGAGGCTCTCTTCTTCTTGCCGGTTCGCATCAGCCTGATTTTGACCACGGTTCTCCTCGATCGGGGACGGCGACTTCGCGCCTCGAAACATCGTCAGAAATGGGATTGACCAGATTCTAGCAGCACCCTCAGAGGCCCAGGTTTAGGCGGGACCTTGAGGCCGCCGGGTTCGCGAGGTCGGGGGTTGGGGGCCGAGGAGCTCAGGTAGTGAATCGCGCGTCACGCGCTCTGGAGAACGGATTCGGTACACGGGCGCGCTTTGCGCGCTTTTGAGTACCGGGCCAAGAACGGGCCGGGGGCCGGGGGTTCGGGGGTTCTGGCCGGGCTCACAGACCCAGGTTCGGCGGAACCTTGATGCCGCCGGGAAGCCGCATGCGGCCCCCAGGTTTGCCCCCAGACATCATCTTGACCATCTTGCGGACGTCGTCGAACTGCTTGACGAGCTTGTTGACCTCCTGGACACTCGTTCCCGACCCGCGGGCGATACGTGAGCGCCGGCTTCCGTTGATGAGATGGGGGTTGTTGCGCTCCTGCATCGTC
>JBPCPZ010000174.1:0-9387 GCA_050998655.1 Actinomycetota bacterium | reverse complement strand
GGAGGAGCGGGTCGTGAGCGTGGCGGCAATCGACGCGGGGACGAACTCCGTGCGTCTTCTGGTGGCAGAGGACCACGCAGGAGGGATGCGAACCCTCGACCGCCGCATGGTGATTACTCGCCTCGGGCAAGGCGTCGATCGCAGCCGACGGTTGGCCCCGGATGCGATTACGAGGACCTTGGAGACGATTGCCGACTACGCCGCCACCTGTGGCGAGTACGACGTGCGCCGTTTGAGGGTCACCGGCACCTCGGCCGTGAGGGACGCAGCGAATCGGGAAGCCTTCTTTCACGCGGTGAGAGAGCTGACGGGCCAGGAGCCCGAGCTGCTCACCGGCGAGCAGGAAGCGAGCGTCACCTTCGCCGGAGTTCTCTCGGACCTCACCGAGAGCGGGCCGATAATGGTGGTCGATATCGGGGGAGGCTCAACTGAGCTCATCTACGGACACGGGTCTCCTGAGAAACTCACTTCGCTCGACGTGGGATGTGTGCGAATGTTCGAGAAGCATTTGCATTCGGACCCTCCGGCAGAGTCCGAGCTCCACGCGCTGCGCACGGAAGTTTCGGTCGAGTTGCAAAGCTTCAGAGCGGTGTGTCCGGCCCCGCCCGGAACGCGTTTCGTGGGAGTGGCCGGCACTCTTGCTCAATTGGCGACTCTCAAGAGTGGACTACCCGTCTACGATCCCGACGTCACGCACCAGCTGGTCCTATCCCACGGCGATGTGCGATTACTCGCCAAGAGGCTCGAAAGGCTGCCGCTGGCGCAGCGCCGCCGAATCACGGCGCTCGAGCCGGGACGCGCAGATGTCATCGTGGCCGGGGTAGAGATACTTCTTTGCATCATGGAGTCTTACGATGTGGCGGAGATCATGGTTTCGGAGAAGGACATCCTCGACGGGCTCGTGATCGAGTTGCTGGAGCGAAGCGAGTCGTGACCGTCTTCTATTTCGTACGCCACGGCGTAACCGCACATACGGGCCACAAGCTGTCGGGCTGGATGCCGGGAATTCACCTGACAGATGAGGGGCGCGGTCAAGCAGAGGCAGCGGCTGAGATGCTCGCAAGCGTTCCGTTCAAGGCCATTTACGCGAGTCCCATTGATCGCACGATGGAAACCGCGGCTCCCATAGCCCGTTTGCACGGACTCGAGATTGTCCAGTCACCAGACCTAGGCGAAGTCGAATACGGCAAGTGGTCCAACCGAACGTTCAAGACCCTGGTCAAAACCAAGCTATGGGAGAAGGTGCAACGCTATCCATCGGGTGTCCGGTTCCCCGAGGGTGAGACATTGCGAGAAGTGCAAGCGCGAGCGGTCGAGGAAGTCGAGAGGATCGCAGCGCGGCATCGCAAACAGGTCGTGTGTTGCGTGTCTCACGCCGATGTGATCCGGTTATTGGCGGCTCACTACTTGGGTGTTCATATCGACCTTTTCCACCGGCTTACAGTGGCGCCCGCATCGGTTAGCGTCATAGCACTGAACGACGGGAGGCCCTTGGTCGTCAGCCTCAACTCAACCCCCACGAATCCAGCGAAGGACAACTCATAGTGATCCCAGATATCTTTACAGCCGATTACGTCGGCGAGCCGGGGAGCCGGTCGTTCTACCTGCAGGCGCGAGGGACTGAGGGTCTGCTCAGCTTCCCGATCGAGAAGCAGCAAGTCGTCGTTCTGGCCGAGAAACTGCGCGAGCTTCTGTTGCTCGTCGATGGGGATGACACCGTGACCTCTGCCGCGGCCGGACGCGACCCCGCGCTGGCGTTCACCGAGCCGGTGTCGGACGAGACGCAAGTCGGCACCATCGGCCTGGCTTACGAAGAGGACGCAGATCGTGTCGTCGTCCTTCTCCAGCCCATGTCGGAGGAAAGCGACGAAGAGGAGGTGGAGGTCGACGAGGCCTCGGGCATCCATCTGGAGCTGCGGCGTGACCAAGTGAGGGCTTTCGTCCTGCACGCCATCGCGGTCGTAAACGAGGGCCGGGCGATATGCCAGCTTTGCGGACTCCCCATGGATCCCGCGGGCCACAGGTGCCCGGCCTCGAACGGACACCGGCTCAGCGATTAGCAACGGGCACCATGTCCTCTCTGGGCGACACCGTTGAACTGCTCAACACGGGAGAGATCGAGGTCTTGGGCCTGCTCCCGTATTCGTCGAACTATGTCTTTCTTACGCGCATTACGGGCGGCGAAGGCGAAGCAGCGCTTGCGGTCTACAAGCCGACGCGCGGCGAGCGGCCGCTGTGGGACTTCGCCCCCGGCAGCCTGGCCGCACGCGAGGTGGCGGCATTCATGTTGAGCGAAGCCGCGGGCTGGGATCTGGTACCAGCCACGGTGTTGCGCTCAGACGCGCCAATGGGGGCCGGTTCGCTGCAACTGTTCATCGAGCATGATCCGGAACGACATTGTTTCGTGCTCGCCGAGGAGCGACTCGACGACCTTCGACCTTTCGCCGCTTTCGATGCCGTGATCAACAATGCGGATCGCAAGGGCGGTCACGTTGTCGAGGACTCAGAAGGCAAGCTGTGGGGAGTCGACCATGGGCTTTCATTCAACGTAGAGGACAAGCTGCGCACGGTGCTGTGGGCCTTTGCCGGCGAGCCCCTCGATGTGGCGCTAAGAGCGCGCCTTCAATGCCTGCGGGATCGCATGCGGCAGCCCGGGGGGGTGGGGCCTCGGCTTGCGCGATTATTGAGCCGGGCCGAGCTGGCTGCGACTTTGATACGTTTGGAAGCGCTACTTCGAAGCGGCCGCTTCCCCGAGCCGGACCCGACCCAGCATCACCTCCCCTGGCCCCTGCTCTGAGACCATTGGCAAGGGCCCCCGTATCCCAACCGGTAGAGGAAGGGCACTTAAAATGCTCACAGTGTGGGTTCGAGTCCCACCGGGGGCACGATGAGCTTAGCTCGACGAAGAGGCGGCAGCAACATTGGCTCCCTACCCACATGACATGTGGGTACCGCGCCAAAGTTCGTCCGCCCAGCACGAGAGCTCGGCCCGGCTCTTAAGTGGCGGGAAGCACGCCGCGGGCGACGGCGGCGACCAGCGCCTGGTGGTCGCGCTCCGTCTGGTCTGCATAAGCGCGAGCAAAGCGACACATTGCCCGGTCGACCTTGTCACTCGAGCCGACGTAGCCGGCGATCATTGATGCGCCGCTGGTTCGGGCGTGGCTCTTCGCGAGCAGGAAGCCGCAGATCCCCGCATAGTCGGCCAGGGCCGGCGCGTCGATTCCTTCGACTGTGATTGCGCCCTTCATATCCCTGAACTGGCGCACGTAGTACTGGTGCGCTCCCACGGTCGTCCACCCGAGCAGCGGATCGCTCACCGTCTGAAGAGCCTGTTGGTACTCCACCACCCGCTGACCCTGGTGGACGTGCCACGCCGACTCACCGTGAACAAAGCGCGCGACCACCGAGCGGCGGGCCTGCTTGAGCTGGAGGAAAACGACATCGTCAGGGCTGCTGCCTTCGCAGAGTGCGACGTAGGCACGCAGTCCAACGGATCCGACGCCGACGACCTTGTGTGCGATGTCGACCAGGGTGTAGCCGGCCAAGACGCGCGCCCAGTGCGGAGGAGTTGTCTGCAGGTAGGCGTCAATTGCGACCGCGATCTTCTCGGCCTCGAGACTGCCCGGACGAGTGATGAGCGGAGGTTCCTCGATGATGCGTCGAGTTCCGTCGCGCAGTTCAGTGAACCGCGGGAGCGCCCGGTCGCTGGTGCGCCGCCTGGCTCGCGTCGCGGCTCGTTCGATCTCCTTCCGCAGCGAATGCCGCGTCGTCGTCAGCCGAAGCCGCTTGAGGTCGAGCCGCTCGTAAGAGCGGGCGAGCAGCGGCTGTTCGGCGAGATGTGAGACTTGCTTCCGGTAGGAGGCGACACAACGGGCAACGGCGTCCCCGCAGGCCCCTTCGCCTGATCCGTTTTGCCGTCCAGCGACCCAGACGCTCGTCACCAGCCGGCGCAGATCCCATTCCCAAGCACCAGGGTGGGCCTCGTCGAAGTCGTTCAGGTCAAAGACCAGTTCTCGCTCTGGTGACGCGTAGAAGCCGAAGTTGCCCAGATGTGCATCACCGCAAATGACCGGAGTAATGCCCGTAGCCGGCAGTCCGGCGAAGTCCTCGGCCATGATCGCGGCGGTGCCGCGAAGGAACGCATAGGGAGAGGCCATCATTCGGCTCACCCGGACAGGTATGAGCCAATCCAGTCGCCCGACGTGAGACTCCTCGATGTGGCGTACCGGGTCGCGACGACCCGCAGGGGCGCGCCATGTGGCCAAGGCCGACCGGGGCACCTGCTTGCGTAAGGATCGCCCCACTGCATAGCGCTCCCGCCGTGGTGTTGCAGACCGACGCAGCGAGGCGAACACCTCGCCCTCTGTCGAGGCGAGAACAACATGCCGGCCGCGACCGGGCATCGTTTCCTTCGGCCGGCCTGGGGCTTTCATCGCGGCTGAGCTTATCCGCCGCTTCCCCTCCCCCTTAGCCTTCAATGCCGCAGGGTTCGGCCGCAGAGTTGGGAGCAACTTTGTCTCTCTACCAACATGAAAGGTGGGTAGAGCATCAAAGCTCGCGCGGACGCGCCACGCCACCGCCCCGCGGCACCCCCATGCCCCCTACAGAGTCAGACCCAGTCGTGGCCAGTCCGAGATCAGGGCCACCGCCAGCTCCCGGCACGCCCGCTGCAGCGACTCCGGCGCGTCGCGCCAGGAGAACTCAGCGGTGGCCAGCCTGGCCGCCGCCTGCGGCTCGCTCGGGAGCACGCACATGCCGTGGGCATGGGGTACGAAGCGACAGAAGCGCTCGAGGTCGAGGCTCGAACCCGAGTGCGGCATCTTGTTGACTACGAGCGTGATCGGCTTGCGGGCCTTGGCCAGAAGGACCGCGGCTTCGGCGACCAGGCTGGCCGCGGCGGGCTCGGAGTCGGTGACGAGCACGAGCTGATCGCAGGTGGCCATGGCGGCGCGGGCGGCCGCGTCCTGCAGCCCGGTCCCGCAATCGAGCACAACGATGCCGACGAAATCCTTGAGGCGGTCGATTACCTCCACATAGGAGGGGTAGTCGAGCTTCTGCATACGGGAAGGGTCGGTCGGCGCCGGCAGCACCATCAGCCCATGGGGGGCGCGCCCGAGCTGGGCGTCTAGAGCGGTGAGCGAAAGCCGAGAATCGCCCAGCTGCTCGAGGACGTCGTCGACGCAGATCGTCTGCCCGGGGGCCAACACCCTGCCCAGCGAGCCATAGTCGGGGTTCGTGTCGATGGCCACGACTCGATCCCTCCTCAACAGAGCCAAGAGCGTGCCCAGAAGGGCAGTGGTCGTGGTCTTTCCCACGCCCCCCTTCGGAGAGACCACCGCAATGGTGGCGCAGCGACTCAGCCTCGGCGACACGATCGCTTCTTCGAGCTGCTCCAGGTAATTCGTCGATCGCCATTTGTGTCGGGCGCGCTGTGACGGGGGTGGTGTCCGGACCTTAGTGAGCGCGGCGGGCGTCGGGCCCGAGACCGGCAGCGGCGGTTCCTTTGATTCGACCCCCTTCGGATCGGCATGGTTCCGGAAGTCGTAGGCGGGCGGGAGCCGCTGATCTGCGGCCTGCGACTCAACCAAGGCCTTCACGGTGGCGGTGAGCCTTCGAGTGAAGCTCATTCTCTCCGGGAGAGCCGCCCTTGTTCGTTGCGGCGGGCTCATCTTGTCGCCGTTGGGGACCGGCGCGGGCGTCGGGTCTTTCTGCCTGAACGGTGACAGGTAGAGCGTGGCGCCCTCCAGGATCCCGCTCGAGCGCAGCGACGAGGCAGGGGGCAGGGGCTGACCCGAAGCGGGAGCCAGCGACCACATCGTCGCCTCGCCGCTCTTGTTCTTCGGTTCGATTTTTTCTGCCCCGACGAGCTCGACCAGATCGGGGAGGAGCTTATTGAGGGGCGCATCCGAAGGCAGATCGATCGACTTCGAGTCCTCCGGCCCTACCACGGTGATGAATATCGTGCTCATGTCTTTTCGCTCCCGCTTACTAAAACCCAATCGATAGTGGGTAACGATTGCTGTTTGAATAGCGATATCGAATATTGCACTCTCACATGAGATGCTGCCGGCCCGTAAGTCCCTTTCAACATTGCCTCCCACCAGGTCCGCTGGTCCGCAGTGTATCAGCGGGTAGTCGTCACGTCACCCAGTTTCAACCAATCGTTCAGGAACCTTGTTGCTTCGGCAGCCTATTGTTAATAAGTGTTCAGTATGGAGGCGCCTGCTGACGGCGGCGATTGCTCGACGGCTCAGCTCAGGTTTGCTCCCATGGCGTGATAGCCGCCGTCAACGTGGAGGATCTCGCCGGTCACGCCGCGCGACCAATCGGACAACAGGTAGCACGCGGCGCGGCCGATGGGCTCGGCATTGCTCGTGTCCCACCCGAGAGGGGCCCGTTTCGACCACGCCTGCGCCAGGTCGTTGAAGCCGGGGATGCTCTTGCCGGCCATCGTGCGGACGGGCCCTGCCGCCACGCAGTTGACACGGATGTCGTGCTCTCCGAGGTAGCGGGCGAGGTAGCGGCTCACGGCCTCGAGGCCCGCCTTGCTGACGCCCATCCAATCGTAGATCGGCCACGCCACCGACGCGTCGAAGTCGAGGCTCACAATTGAACCTCCGGCCCTCTTCATGAGAGGCAACATCCCCTCTGCCAGGCCTTTTAGCGAGTAGGCGCTTGTTTGGATGGCTACAGCCACGCTGTCCCAGGGGGTTTCCATGAACGCTCCACCCAGGGAATCCGGGGGAGCGTAGGCGATGGCGTGAAGGAAGCCGTCCAGGTGGCCCCAGCGGCTCTCGAGCTCGTGCGCCACCGCCTTGATTTGCGAGGGGTCGTTGGCATTCATCTCCAAGACATCGACCGGATGGGGGAGGCGGCGGGCCGTGCGCTGGGCCAGGGCTCGGGCCTTGCCGAAGTTGGTCAGCGCGATCTCTGCCCCCTCCTCCTGCGCGATGCGGGCGACCTCGAAGGCGATGCTCTGCGGCGTCAGCACGCCGGTGATTAGCAGCTTCTTCCCGTCGAGGAGCATGCGCGGGAGTCTATTCCTTCCGTTCCGGCGTCACGCCCTCGCTCGGCCGATCGGGTATGCCGTTCCCGGCGGGCGATCGTAGCGAGCCGAGGAGATGGATCTGGTTCTCGGTCTCGAGCTCGGGCCGATGACAGCCTTTAGTGCGCGGAAGTTGATTGCGAGGATACGTGCGGTGATAAGGCGGCCAGCAGCTCCTGCCCCCAGCGAGCAATCCGTGATCGAGGTTTCAGACATCGCGATAGATCTCTATGCGCGTCTCGTCACACAAGCAGGAGGATCTGACGCTCAAGGAGTTCGAGCTCCTCCGCATGCTTGTGGAGCAAGGTGGGACGCGTAGGAACTCGTGAGGATCTTGCTTTGACGATGCTGGTAGCAGCGCTGGCTGTTCCTTTATCTGCTCTGCCGGCGATCGCGGGTGACGGCGATTCGAGCGCGAGGGCAACTGTAGCGGCAGCAGCGATTGGAAACTGAAGCTCAGCCCCGAAAACGGCCGTTTGGAAGCGGAGTTCGAGGTCGACCAGAACGTCGTGGGCGCCAAGTGGAAGTGTCATGAAGCATGAGGGCTATCGCTTCTTCAAGAACCGTCGAACCACCAAGGGTCCCAGCGGTTCATTTGAAATCCGTCGGGTGATCAACAACAAGCGCGGTGCGGATGGAGTCACTGCGAAGGCGAGATACCTCAGGAGCGGTGAGGTTTGCCGGGGAGCCGCCAAGATTTAACAACGAAGGAGTCGCACAGATTCCAGGTGGGGCCGGGCTGCCATAGCCCGGCCCTTTCTTGTGCGGTGGAATAGGCGCTCCCAACTGGGGGTTGGCAGGTCAATGAGCAATTCACGTCTCACCCAGCACGTCGTCGCCGAAGGCCTGGTGCGCCGCTTCGGCTCCATAGTCGCCGTCGCCGGCGTCGACCTGAGTGTCGATACGGGAGAGGTGTTCGGCTTTCTCGGGCCAAACGGGGCCGGCAAATCGACGATGGTCAGGATGCTGACGACGCTCCTAAGACCGAGCGAGGGCCGGGCCTTCGTGGCGGGCCACGACGTCGTGGAGGAGGCGGACGCGGTGCGCCGATCCATCGGAGTCGCTCTCCAGGACGCCGCCATCGACCCCCTCATGACTGGCCGGGAACCACTCAAGCTCCAAGCCGTGCTCCACGGGCTCGACAAAGCAGAGGCCGCTCGGCGCCGCGAAGAGCTGTTGTCTACAGTTGGTCTGGTGGGCGCGGCCGACCGGCGCGTGGGGACCTACTCCGGCGGAATGAAGCGTCGCCTCGATCTTGCCTTGGCCTTAGTCCACAAGCCTCAGGTTCTCTTTCTGGACGAGCCGACCACCGGGCTTGATCCCAACTCCCGGGTTGCCCTGTGGGACGAGGTGCGCGACCTCAACCGGCGCTCCGGCACCACCGTGTTTCTCACCACCCAGTACATGGAGGAAGCCGACCAGCTCGCCGGCCGGGTGGCGATCATCGATGGGGGCCGCAGAGTTGCCGAGGGCACGCCGACTCAGCTAAAGAGCGAGGTGGGGGATCCCACGCTCAGGGTTGGCCTAACCGCAGGGCAGGACCCGGTCTCCGCTGAAGCTGCTCTCTTGGAGTTCGGTGAGTCGATCCCGGATGCGCCGGACTACGTCAGCATCCGGTTGGTTGGCGGCGCCCGGCGCGTGGGTGCGGTGTCTCGGGCTCTGGACGACGCCGAGATCGAGATCGAGGGGCTCGAGCTCCGTTCGCCGACTCTCGACGACGTCTTCCAGAGGGCCACCGGTCGCCATCTCGAGGGCTCCCAGGATGCACCCAAGGAACAGGAGGCCACGCGGTGACGGCTCTTGCTCAATACTTTGCGCTCAGCCGCAGAGCCGTGCTCAACACGCTTCGCCAGCCGACTTCGGTGGTCCCCTCGCTCACCTTTCCTCTCTTGTTTCTGGCGCTGACCTCGGCCGCTTTCGACCGTTCCACCTCGCTGCCGGGCTTTCCTCCGGTCGACTCTTTCCTTCAGTTCGTCGTCTCCACGACCATCGTGCAGGGGGCGCTGTTCGGCTCGATCGCAGCCGGCTCCGACATGGCGACCGACATCGAAGGGGGGTTCTTCGACCGCCTCGTGGCGTCGCCTGTGGCTCGCACCTCGATCCTGGTCGGCCGCCTGATGGGATCGGTTGCCTTCGGCTTCACACAGGCCTGGGTGTTCTTCGTGATCGCCAGCGTCTTCGGCCTCGAGGTCGAAGGGGGGTTCATTGCGATGGTTCTGATCACGCTCGCGGCCGGGGTCTTCGCCGGTGGCATCGGCTCCATCTCGGTCGCCTTTGCTCTGCGGACCGGCTCCTCCGAGGCGGTGCGAGGGAGCTTCCCCTTGTTGTTCTCCCTGCTGTTC
>JBPCPZ010000064.1:0-4214 GCA_050998655.1 Actinomycetota bacterium | reverse complement strand
TGGTTCGGGGGTGGCGTGCCGCTCATCGCAACCCTCCTTGTGGATAGATTGGGCGGGGGGCCGGATGTGGTCGATCTCCAGGGCCTCGCGCTCGGCGGCGAGTACGGAGGGGCGGCGATCTACGTCGCCGAGCACGCCCCCGACGACGCCCGCGGCCAGCACACTTCCTGGATCCAGATGACCGCCACGCTAGGGCTGGTGCTGGCCCTGGTCATGGTGGTGGGAGTTCAGGCGGTAATCGGAGAGGAAGCGTTCAACGACCAGGGCTGGAGGATCCCGTTCCTGCTGTCGGGACTGCTCGTCATCCTCGCCATCTACATCAGGCTGAGCCTCAAGGAGACGCCGCTCTACACGAAGATCAAGGAAGCCAAGCAACTGTCCAAGTCTCCGATCACGGACGCCCTGCACGAGGGAGGATGGCAGCGGATACTCCTCGTTCTCATAGGCATGACCGCCGGCCAGGCGGTGGTCTGGTACACGGGCCAGTTCTACGCCTACGTCTTCCTTCAGACCGAGCTCCTCATCCCAGTGACGACCTCCGCCATCATCGTCGGGATCGGTCTGATTCTCGGCACGCCGTTGTTCTGGGTCTTCGGGAGGCTGTCCGACCGGATCGGCCGCAAGCCCATCATCCTCGGTGGCTGCCTGCTGGCGGCGTTGACCTACATCCCGATCTACAGCGCCATGTCGGCGTTCAGGGACAACTACGTCGCCTTGGTGGTGCTTGTGTTCATCCAGATGATCTACGTAACGATGGTCTACGGCCCCATCGCCGCCTACCTCGTCGAGCTGTTCCCCGGAAACGTGCGCTACACGTCGCTGTCGATCCCCTACCACCTGGGGAACGGGTGGTTCGGGGGTGGCGTGCCGCTCATCGCAACCCTCCTTGTGGATAGATTGGGCGGGGGGCCGGATGTGGTCGATCTCCAGGGCCTCTCCTATCCGATCGTCATCGCCCTCATGACCGTGGTCGTTGGGTTCTTCACCCTCAAGGAGACCAACCACATCCGCATCTGGGACGAGGTCGACGGAACTCAGTCCGCCACCGCCGACCGACCGGCCTTGGGGTCGACGTGACGGACGAGAGCGCCCGGGCACGGGGACAAGCTTAAGGATAGGAATCCCCGCTGGGAAAAGCGGCAGGTGCGCAAAGCGCGAAAAGTTGCTATAGTGGCTGCCGGTTAACAAGGGACAGGGCCCGTCCCGAAGGGACGGGCCTTTTCCATGCCCATTTTCCTCCCTTCGGCGGGCGCAAGCGCGAAGGGAGGCGCACATGCGGTGCTCGCAGTGCGACGGACAAGACTGCATCCACATCGAGATCCGCCTTAGCGGCGACGACTCAGTGCAGTTCTATTCCTGCCGGTTGTGTGAGGCGAAGTGGTGGGAGCACCAGGGCGACACAGTTGCCCTGGATGAGGTCCTCATCCTCGCCGGCGACGGCAACCTGCGCTAGATCGGAGCGGCGGTGTAATTGCGGGCGCTCGAGAACCTCTGGTTCCGCCGTTCCGGCCGATAGGTGCCAGTTGAGGGGGTCGTGCCGGTGCGCTCCCGGGACGCGAGATTGTTGTCTCGCGCGCAGGTGCGGTGGCGTGATCCGAGGTTGTTCGAGCGCCCGCAAACCTCCTATTGCTCAGTGGTTTCATTATCATCGCTGCTCGGAGAAAAATCTAGTGGAAGTCGGGCGTGAGCATCCTTCGTCCCGTCGCCGCCGCCAATCCTACCGGCTCGGATCTCCTCAGACGGCCGAGGCGGCGTCCAAAAGAGAGCTCGAAGCCGCGGCTGAAGCCGGCTTTGGTGATCGCCTTGAGCGAGGCCGCGTTCGTGCTCTCGACCGCAACCCATACACGGGTTAGGCCGGCCGCGGCGGCCCACATCGATATGTGTCGCAGCACCTGCGGATAGGCGCCTCGGCCCCGGGCTTCGGGGCGAGTGAAGGACTCGTACACATAGGCCTCGCCCCCCGCGTTCAGGCGACTCTCGCCTCGGGGAGGGACGACGTAGAGCTGCAGCTCCCTCGTCCACGCCCCCGACGTGGTCACCCAGCTGGCGTGGACTATGCGCCCGTCGAGCTCGGCAAGAAAGCAGGCGGTCGTCCCCGTGAGTCGGCGACGGAAGGTGGAGGTGGAATCGCTTCCGATGTCACGCGCATAGCGGGGGGCGTCCGAAGCCTCCGCCCGGCGCACCCGCAAGCCGCCGCTTGTTCCCTTGGTGGGGTCGTCGTGGCCGTGGGTCTGGGACAGAAATACCAGCGTCTCCGAGGACGAGATCAGCTCTCGCACTCGCCCCCAGCCCAACAGAGCTACTTCAGAAAGGCCGCGATGGCGCAGACGAGCAGCGAGCTTGAGCATGGCCTCGGCGGCCGAGGGAGGCCCGTCCGGGCGCACGGGGCTTACTAAATGCGCTTGCGGAGGTAGACGCGGCGTTCGACCTCGGTGAGACCGCCCCAGATGCCATATGCCTCTCGGGTCGACAACGCATAGTCGAGACACTCTTGACGCACGAGGCAGACGGCGCAGACCTGCTTGGCCTCGTCCTCCCGGACGCGGCGTTCTGCCTGGGGCTCGCTGTCGTCCGCGCCGAAGAAAAGGAGGGGCGGATACTTGCGGCACCCAGCCTGCTCTCGCCACTCGGTTTCCGAAGTGACATCGTGAAGCATCATCTCGCGCATGTTTCGATGCTTCCAGGCATCGCCGTACTAGTCAATACGCGCACGGGAAATTGTTTGGGAAGTGTGGAGGCATCGCAATAGGATGCCCCGGTGCATAGGGACCTGAGCGCCATATTCAAGGCCTACGACGTCCGTGGCACCTACCCGGACGAGATCGACGAGGACGCGGCCAGACGGATCGGCGCCGCCCTGGCCCGTTTCTGTGACGCCTCCCGGCTTGCCGTGGGGCGAGACATGCGTACCTCCTCCGAGGCGCTGGCACGGGCGTTCGCCCGAGGAGCCTCCTCCGTAGGCGCGGAGGTCCTGGACCTCGGCCTCGTTTCGACCGATGGGCTCTACTTCGCCTCCGGGAAACTTGACCTGCCCGCATGCATGGTGACCGCGTCCCACAATCCGGGTCGCTACAACGGACTCAAGCCGTGCAGGGCGGGAGCGACGCCAATCGGCTCCGAGTCGGGGCTGAAGGACGTCCAGGCGCTGGCGGAGAAGGGCGAAGGCGTCGCAGACGACTCCGAGGGCTCGGACGCAGACGTGGGGGAGCATCTCGACATCATGGGCGACTATTCCGCTCACTGCCGCTCCTTCGTCGAAGTCGAAGCGCTCCGGCCCCTGAAGGTGGTCGTCGACGCCGGCAACGGCATGGCGGGCCTCACGGTGCCGGTGGTGTTTGCAGAGCTTCCCTTCCAGCTTGTTCCACTCTTTTTCGAGCTCGACGGCAACTTCCCGAACCACCCCGCGAGCCCCATCGAGCCCGAGAACCTTGTCGACCTTCAGCACGCCGTCCAGGAAACGGGCTCAGACCTTGGCATCGCTTTCGACGGCGACGCGGATCGCATGTTCCTCGTCGACGAGCGTTCCAATCCCGTGTCGGGGTCCACCACCACGGCTCTGGTAGCGGAGAGGGTCCTCAAGAAGCAGCCGGGGGAGCGCATCATCTACAACCTCATTTGTTCCTGGACCGTGCCCGAGGTGATCAAGGAAAACGGAGGCGAGCCCATAAGGACGCGCGTGGGCCATTCCTTCATCAAGGACGTCATGGCCACGACGGGAGCGGTATTTGGCGGCGAGCACTCCGGCCACTACTACTTCCGGGACAACTTCCGCGCCGACTCCGGAATGATCGCCGCCCTTCTCGTGCTTGAGGCGTTGTCGCTTGCGGAGCAGCCGCTGTCCGAGCTGCTCGAGCCCTACAACCGCTACTCCGCCTCGGGCGAGATCAACTCCGAGGTGAAGGATCAGCAGGAGCGTCTGGAGGCCCTTGCGGACCGCTACCAGCAAGGCAAGCAGGATCGAACGGATGGCCTTACCGTCGAGTTCGAGGACTGGTGGTTCAACTGCCGTCCCTCGAACACCGAGCCGCTGCTTCGCCTCAACCTCGAGGCACGTACCGAAGAGCTCATGAAAACGAAGCGCGACGAAGTGCTGAGTCTCATCAGAGACAACCGAGAGGGGTAGCAAAATGGCCGTTAGCGAACGACTGCTGGAGATCCTCATCTGCCCCAACTGTCATGGCGAGGTCGTCTACCACGAGCAGCAGAGCATCATC
>JBPCPZ010000096.1:0-7006 GCA_050998655.1 Actinomycetota bacterium | reverse complement strand
GCGAGAAGGAGAGGAACAGGAGGCAGAGACCGTTGCGGGCCGGGAGCGGACCCCGGCCGTGATGTTCGTGCCCGCCCTCCTGCTGGGGGCGGCCGCCTTCGCGGTTCCCTTTGTTCCCGGGTTGCTGACAGGCTCGGAGGCCGCCGCCGAGGCCTTCATCGACCGCGCCGCCTACGTCGAAGAGGTTCTCGGTGGAGAGACCCGGCCCATTCCCGAGGCTCCAGCTCACGCCGGCCCCAAGGCCGAAGAACTACTTCCCGGCTTCCTCTCTGTGATCGGAGCCCTGGGCCTGGCCGCCTTCACACTGGGCCGGAACCGGCTGCCGGATCGGTGGCGACGTGCGACATGGGGCAGCGCCGGCCGCGCGGTCGTGGGCCTGCGCAATCTGCACAGCGGACATCCCGGCGACTACATTGCCTGGCTCACGTTCGGAGTCGCTCTTCTGGGAGGGGCGTTCGGGGTGGCCCTGCGCTGAGATCGTGACCAAGCCAAACCGTACTCAATCGCGCCCAGACCTGAGTACGGTTTCGGGACCCCAGGACGCTCAGAGCGCGATTCGCTCCTGTCATGAAGGCTGTCATCAAGAAAGGAGCGGAACCGGTCCGGCCCCTTCAGGCAATGAGCACACTCGCCCCCGACCGCCTGGGATCATGGGCCGCGTCCACCCTTCGGTCGCTTCCCACAGAAGCCGCCTGCACGCCGCCGAAGAACATGTGCAACTCGTCATACGGCCGGGCCAGGTAGTCGCCATCCACCTCTCCACCGGGAAGTCCCGGTTCGTACCACATCATCTTTCCTTCGGTCCGCTGCGCCACGTGCGCGCGCGGTGCCGATACCGCCTCGGCCAGCGAGGCACCGTCCATTGCCAGAGACATGATCGTCTGGGCGATGGCGCCGGTGATGCGGTCACCTCCGGGCGAGCCCAGCGCCACGACCTTTCCCGCACCCTCAGCGATCGTAGGTGCCATGTTGGAGTGGCAGCGCGCGCCTGGAGGCAGCCGATGGGTCCCGAGCGGGTTTAGCTCCTCCTCACCCAAGGCGTTGTTGAGCGCCATGCCGTGGACGACCAGACCGGCGCCATAACCGTTCGACTGGGTCAGCGCGCACGCCAGGCCGTTTCTGTCCGCGGCCGAGCTGTGCGTGGTCTCGGACGAGCGCGCAGGTCGCGACCCCGCCAGCACGTCGGAGAGGCCCGCGGCGATGTCGGCGGGGTCTCCATAGCGGAGCTCGCGGTGAGAGACTGCGGTTTCCTCCGCCGCCACGACTGCTTTCAGACGAGCAAGTGGACCGGACGGCGCGGCGTCCTCTATCAGCGAGAGCATGTGTACGAGAACGGCTCCCCCGACCGCGGGCGGCGGGTTCGATTTGATGCTCCAGCCGAACGCCTCTGTCGCCACCGGCGCGCGCTCACCGACTTGATAAGAAGCGAGGTCTTCGATCGTCACCAGGCCCCCGTCTGCAGCGATCGCACCCGTCAGCTCTCGACCCAGCTCCCCCGAGTAGAAGATCTCGGGGCCCGACCGGGCGATGGCCTCGAGAGCGTCTGCGAGCTCTGCTTGGACGAGCGCCTCGTTCTCCTCCAGCGGGCGGCCGTCTCTGCCGAGCAGCGCCCGGGCGCTGTCATAGCGCGACCAGATCGCCCACGTCTGTTTGAGGTAGTAGTCGCACGTCCTGGGAAGAGGCAAGCCCTCTCGGGCGGCTCTGATCGTAGGCTCGAACAGGGCCTCCCACTCGATGCTGCCGTGTCGCTCCCAGGCGCGGTGCAGGGCGGCGAGCACGCCCGGGACCGCAACCGAGCCTCCCCCGATGCCGGTGTACATGCCGTTCGAGTACTCGAGATAGATCCTCGACACCCCCTGCCCTCTTTCTTGCGGCGGAACCAGGGGCATTGCGCAATTGCCGTCGTAGACGGTCACCTCGCCGGAGGGATCGTGGACCGTGACGAAGCCGGCTCCCGCCACCGACGCAAAACACGGCTCCGCGACCCAGGCCATGACCGCGGAGGCGAGACAGGCGTCCACCGCGTTGCCCCCGTTGCGGGCCACCTCGCAGGCCGCCTCGGCCCCCAGGTGGTTGCCGGAAGCCACCGCCACTCGCGCCCGGTCCGGCGCGAAACTCATGCGCGTTTGCGGGGCGGGTCGAAGAAGGGCAGCGGCACGACTTCGGCTGCGACCTGGTGGCGCTGAGCTTCGACCGTCCACTCGATTCCCAGCCGCGAGCCGGGCTTCTCGAAACGCGGGGAAACGGAACCGAGAGCGATGTTTCTCTTGAGCGCAGGGCTCCACGTCCCGCTGGTTGCCTTGCCCACCCTCCGGTTGCCGTCGTAGAGGGGCACCGCGATGCGCCACGCATGCGCAGGGACCTCGGGCGGCAGGCCTCGGCGCTCGTAGAGCGACGCCATCTGCTCCCAATCGATCTCGAGCCCCACCAGGCGGCGCGCCGGGCCTCCGTCCGCGACCTCAGCCTCGAGCGCTCGGCGGCCCACGAAAGCCCCTTTGTTGAAGTTGACGAGCCGCCCCAACCCAATCTCGTACGGCGAATAGAGTTGCTCGGCGATCAGCGCGTGGCGAGCGCTGACGAAGTCGGCTTCGATCAGTATGAGCCCCGCCTCGAGCCGGGCAACGTCCAGCGCCATCAGCCCCGTCGGTCTCAGGCTGTGAGCGCGGCCCGCATCAATCAGGGCATCCCACAGATCCAGGGCGCGCCCGGAATCGACCCACAACTCGTAACCGAGATCGCCCGTGTAGCCGGTGCGAGAGACATCCACTCCGATGCCTGCGATCTCGAGAGTTCTTCTGCCGAAGTAGCGAAGCTCGGAGAGGTCCTCCTGTGAGGCGTCTTCGAGCAGCGCCCGCGTGCGGGGGCCCTGCAGCGCCAGCGCGGCCACCGACTCGCTAATGTCTTCGACCGTAACCTCCAGTCCGGCGGCGTTGAGAGACAGCCACCGGTACGAAGGGTCGGCCGCGGTGAGCCGGTAGGAAGTCTCATCGAGGCGCGCCACGGTGCCGTCGTCTATGACCTTGCCGGCTTCGTCGCACCACGGCGTGTAGATCACCCGCCCCACCGCCAGCTTGGTTGCGTCGCGCGTGATTACCCGGTCGATAAGCTGGACGGCGTCGCGCCCGGTGATCCGGTACTTGTATAGAGGCGAGACGTCCAGCAGCGCGGCCCCCTCACGAATAGCGTTGTACTCGATGTCGTGGTGGTCGGCGTATGAGCTGGCTGCGTGGTAACCGGACCACTCGCTCCAAGCGAGCTTTCGGTTCAACGGGGCCGTGCGTTCGAAGAAGGCGGTGCCGACGCTCACGATGCTCCTCTGGGACGATGGCGAAAGGAGGATTAGAGTAATCCCCCCCGGGCCGGCCGAAGAGTTGCAGCGACTCTCTCGAAAGGAAGTATGTGGGCAAGGAATATGACGCAGTTGTGATCGGCGGAGGCCACAACGGCCTTGTGAGCGCCGCTTACCTGGCGCGCGCGGGCTGGCGAGTGCTCGTGCTCGAGCGACGCCACGTCCTCGGCGGCGCGGCGGTGACCGAGGAGATCTTCGAGGGCTTCCGCTTCAGCGTCTGCTCCTATGTTGTGAGTCTGCTGCGCCCCGAGATCATCCGCGAGCTCCAGCTCTCCCGGCACGGGCTCGAGATCCTGCCGCTGGACGGCACTTTCACGCCCTTGGACGACGACTACCTGTGGCGTGTCAACGACCACGGCAGGACAGTGCGGGAGCTGCGGCGATGGTCGCTGCTGGACGCCGAGGCCTACGACGAGTACGGGCGGCTCATGGTCGACATGGCTCGCTTCATCAAGCCCGTGCTGGCGCTGGCGCCGCCGTCGGCACAGAGCTTCAAATTGTCTGAGTGGCTTCCTCTTGCCTCGCTTGGCAAGCGCTTTCAGGTCCTGCCCGAGCATCACCAGGCCATATTCCTGCAGCTCATGACGATGAGCGCTACCGACTTTCTGCAGCAGTGGTTCGAAACCGACCCGCTGGTCGCAACGATGTCGGCATCGGGCATCATCGGCACGTTCCAGGGCATCCGTTCGCCGGGAACCGCCTACGTCCTCCTACACCACTACATGGGCGAGATCGACGGCGCTTTCCGCTCCTGGGGCATCCCCCGTGGCGGCACCGGCGCAGTATCGGAGTCCATCGCCGCGGCGGCGCGTGAGGCGGGGGCCGAGATCAGGACCGAGGCCCCGGTTGATCACATCATCACGGGCGGGGGCCGGGCGAAGGGTGTCGCCCTCTCCTCTGGGGAAGAGATCGAGGCCCAGGTGGTGCTCTCGAGCCTCGATGTGCGCCAGACGTTCATGAACCTTCTCGATCCATCGGAGCTCGACGCGGAGTTTGTCTCCGAGCTGGCGCGCTACAAGTTCCGGGGCTCGTCCGGCAAGGTCAACCTCGCACTCGACGCGCTGCCCGACTTCACCTGCCTTCCGGGCGAGGGCGAGCACCTGCGCGGTGCGATCAGCTTCTCTCCCGGCGTCGATTACATGGAGCGGGCCTACGACGACGCCAAGTACGGGCGGTTCAGCCACCGCCCCTACATCGACATGATCATCCCGACGTTGGTCGATCCCGCCATGGCACCGCCGGGCAAGCACGTCATGAGCTGCTTCGTCCAGTACGCGCCCTATCACCTCGCCGAGGGCAATTGGGACGACCAACGCGAGGCGTTCGGCGACGCGGTGGTCGACACGATTGCCGAGCGCGCGCCGAACATCAAGGACATCATCCTGCACCGCCAGGTCCTCACTCCTCTCGACCTCGAGCGCACCTTCGGTCTCTCCGAGGGAAACATTTTTCACGGCGAGCTAAGCCTCGAGCAGCTTTTCGTCAACCGCCCAGTCCCCGGCTGGGCGCGCTATCGCACTCCGGTCGAGGGGCTATGGCTCAACGGCTCGGCCACGCATCCCGGCGGCGGCCTCATGGGGGCGCCGGGTCGGATCGCGGCGCTCGAGGTGTTGCGCGCCCACAAGCACCAGGCAGCATGAGCGCGTCCTACGACGCAATCGTGATCGGGGCGGGCCACAACGGGCTCGTGTCCGCGGCGCTGCTGGCGAAAGCTGGTCTACGGGTCATTGTGCTCGAGCGGCGCGACGAGGTCGGAGGCGCGTCCGTTACCACCCGGCTGGCCTCCGGGGTGCGGGCTCCAGCCGTGGCGCACTCAGCCGAGCGCTTCGACCCGGGGCTGGTTGTGCGTCTCGGCCTCGAGCGGCACGGCCTTCACTTCATCGAGCCCGAGGTGACGGCGTTCTGCCCTCAGGGAGAGGATCCCGCGTTGACGCTGTGGCCGGATGCGGTCAGGACTGCGCGCGAGCTGGGCTCGGACGGGCCCGGTTACCTCGAGCTCGACCGCCGGGTCCGTTCGCTGAGCCACTTTCTCGCCACGCTCTTTCACGCCACGCCGGTCGATCTCACTCGTCCCGGCCTGCAGGGGGCATGGACGGGTGTGCAGCTGGGCCGGGGGCTGCGCGGGCTCGGAGAGGACGCCAGGGAGTTGCTGCGATCGGTGCCGATGGCGGTCGCCGACTTCGTCTCCGAGCATGTGAAGAGCGGCGCACTTCGTGGAGCGGTTGCGGCGCGGGCGATTCGCTATACGGCCGCGGGTCCGTGGTCTGCGGGCACCAGCTATCAGCTTCTGGCCGAGTCCACCGCCGGAGGCGGCGCGGCCGGCCGCACGGTTTTGGTGCGCGGCGGCCCGGGGGCATTGTCCGGTGCTCTCGCCGCCGCGGCTCGCGCCGCGGGGGTCGAGATCAGGACCACTACTGCGGTCTCGGCCGTGCTGAGCCACCACGGAGCGGTCACCGGTGTGGCGCTGTCCTCGGGCGAGGAGATAGAGGCCGCCGCGGTCCTCTCGGGCGCCGACCCCAAGCACACCTTGCTGGATCTGGTCGACCCGGTCGAGCTCGGCCCCACACTGAGGTGGCGGGTCTCGAACCTCCGCCTCTCGGGCGTCACATGCAAGGTCAATGTGGCGCTGTCGGGAACGCCTGTGTTCACCGGCGCTCCGGAATCTCGGTTGCTCCAGGGCCGCATCGTGATCGCCCGCGGGATCGACTACCTCGAGCGCGCCTTCGATAGCTCTAAGTACGGGCGCATCTCCGAAGCCCCCTTCCTGGAAGCCACGATCCCGAGCCTGGCGGACGACTCGCTCGGCGACGGCGACGGGCAAGTCATGAGCGTCCTGTTCCAGTACGCCCCCTACCGCCTTCGGGAGGGCCGGTGGGACGACCAGCGCGACCTGGTCGCTAAGGTGGCGCTCGAGACGCTGGAGCAGTACGCGCCCGGTCTGTCGAACCTCGTCGAGGATGTCCAGGTCCTCACTCCCGAGGACTTGGAACGCGACTACGGACTGACTGAGGGCGGCGCGCTGCACGGGGAGCCGGGCCTCGACCAGATCTTCTCGTGGCGGCCGCTGCTGGGCCATGCTCGCTACCGAATCGGGCTCGACGGGCTCTACCTCTGCGGCTCTGGCGCCCATCCCGGCGGAGGCCTCACCGGGCTCCCGGGGGCGGGCGCAGCCCGGGAGGTGCTGCGGGACCTAAGAAAACGGGGCCGAGTGGTGGCAGGATGACGGCCATATAGAGCATCTCACCACCACTCGGCAACAAGCCCTTTCAGTTGCGGAGGCTGCGAGCGAACACCCGTCTCTTTCTTCGCTCCTCGGACTGTGCCCGTCGGTCCTGCTTGATCCGCAGGCGGTGAAGCTCCCGCTCGAGCTTCTTGAAGCTCGCGAGGCGTTCTTCGGGCAGCGAGCCGTCTTCGACCGCCGCAAGCACCGCGCAGCCCGGCTCGCTCTCGTGGCCGCAGTCGCGAAAGCGACATTGCTCGGCCAGGGAGTCGACGTCGTCGAAGGTCTGAGACATGCCGCCGTTGTCGTCCCAGAGCTGCAGCTCGCGCATACCGGGAGTGTCGAGGATCAAACCTCCGGCAGGCACCGGTACCAACTCTCGCCTCGTAGTCGTGTGCCGTCCCTTGCCGTCTGAGCGGATGTCTTTGACGTCCTGC
>JBPCPZ010000083.1:0-4676 GCA_050998655.1 Actinomycetota bacterium | reverse complement strand
CCCCAATCCCGCGGTCCGCGGCGCCTCATGAACCACGAGAGCCCGGCCGCACTCCGACGCGGCGCGAGTGATCGACTCGACGTCGAGCGGGTACAAGCTGACGAGGTCGACTACGCGCGCAGACACTCCGCGTTCCTCCTGCAACCTCTCTGCCGCCTCGCAGCACGACGCAACCGTAGATCCATAGGAGAACAATACGAGGTCCTCCCCCGCTCGAGCCACTCGTGCGTTCGACAAGAGCCGGGTGGCTTCCCCGTTCGCCTCGCGCAGTGCAATCGGAGACTTCTCCGGTACTTCCTCGCGGCCCGCTCGATAGACGCGCTTGGGCTCCATGAAGATGACTGGATCCGGATGCGCGATCGCGGCCAGCAACAAGTCGCGCGCCAGGACCGGGGTCGTGGGACAGACCACCTTCAAACCGGGAACGTGAACGAACAGCGCTTCGGGAGAGTCGGAATGAAGCTCGGGCGCACGCACGCCACCTCCGAACGGAATGCGTATGACTATGGAGGCGGGCACTTCTCCACGTGTGCGCCATGCATAGCGCGCCGCATGCACGACGATCTGTTCGAACGCCGGGTAGACGAATGTGTCGAACTGGATCTCGACCACGGGGAGCAAGCCGTATACCGCCATGCCGATGGCAGTGCCGACGATCCCGGCTTCGGACAAGGGGGTGTCGATGACTCGTTCTTCCCCGTACTTGTCGAGCAAGCCGGCGGTGACTCTGAATACACCTCCGGTACGGGCGACGTCTTCCCCCATGACCAGGACGCGGTCGTCCTGAGCCATTGCTTGATCGAGCGCGAGGTTGAGACCCTCGACCATAGTGAGTTGGCTCATCTACACATTCCCGGGAGGTGTATTTGCGTCTCCCGCCGACGCGCCGGGCTGGGGGCCGAGTGGTCTGACCTCCGGCCGTCGCTCGATGGAGCGCAGTTCGTCGAGCCCGTCGGTCAGGGAGTCCGGCCGGCCGCTTGCGTAGACGTAGTCGAACAGGATTTCGACGCCCGGAAAGTCGAGCGCCTCCATATCTGCCACCGCGGCGGCAATCAGTTCCCTGGCTTCGCCATGGATCTCTTCTGCTTGATCGTCGTCGAGTGCCCCTAGTCGCTGCAGATAGCTCCGATAGCGACCCAGGGGCTCGAGCGCGCGGTAGCGCTCGCTCTCCGTTTCGTCGCGATAGAGCCCGGGATCGTCTGCGGTTCCGTGCGGGCCGATCCGGTAGCAGACCGCTTCGATGAAGGTGGGGCCGCCTCCGGCGCGCGCTCGTTCGAGCGCATCCTTGGTGACTTTCCAGCACGCCAGCACATCGAAGCCGTCGACCCTGAGACCAGGCATGCCGTAGGCGGCACTCTTCTCCGCCAACGTTGCGGTTGCGGTTTGCCGGGAGACAGGCGTGGAGATCGCCCACTGGTTGTTGACGCAGAACAGCACCGTCGGAGTCTTGAACACCGAGGCGAAGTTCATCGCTTCGTGAAAGTCTCCTTCGGAAGTGGCGCCGTCGCCCAGCCAGGTCAACGCGCAGATGCCATCCCCCCGCTTCTTGGCCGCCCACGACAGCCCTACCGCATGCGGCAGATGTGTCGCTATGGGAACGCAGATCGGCGCCACCCGATGCTCACGTATCTGATAGAAGCCGTGCGTGCCTCCGTACCCTCGCCACCACGCCAGGATTGTCGCCGCACTGACGCCGCGCAGAACGGCGATGGAGTTCTGGCGATAGGTCGGAAAGAGCCAGTCGGTGTCAATGCACGCATGCAGCGGCCCGGCATGGGTTGCCTCCTCGCCCCAGTACATCGCGTAGGTGCCGAGCCGGCCCTGTCGTTGCAGCGACACCGCGCGCTCGTCGAAAGTTCGCAGGATCACCAGTGAGCGATAGACCGCGACGAGATCCTTCTCGGTAAGCTCCTCGGGTGGTGGACGGTCGTGCTGCTCCAGACCGTCACCGATGATCCGGAGCGTCTCCTCCACGCTATCTATGGTCCGATAGTGGGCCGTATCCGGAGACGCGTACCTGCCTGATCCGGCTGATGTCGCGGATGCGTTCTTCGGCGTAGTCCTTGGCGGCGCGCGCGGTCGAGATTCGCCGTTCCTTGGCGACGGTGAATATCTGTTGTCGCTGCTTGTAGATGCCCTCGACCCGCGCCATGGCGCGCTCCCGGTTGTAGCCGCGCAGCTCATCTTCGACGTTCATCAGGCCGCCCGCGTTGAGCACGAAATCGGGTGCGTAGAGGATGCCGAGATCGCGGAGCTTGTCGCCGTGCGCGTCTAGCTGGAGCTGGTTGTTGGCGGCGCCTGCGATTATCCGGCAGGTGAGCTCCGAGATGGTGTCGTCGTTGATGCTTCCGCCCAGTGCGCAAGGCGAGAAGATGTCGACCGGTAGCTTGTGGATGGAGGCCGGGTCACACGTCTCTACTCTGTGATCCGAAACCGCCCGGGCGAGGTTGTCGACATCTGCGTCTGCGACGACGACCCTAGCTCCGGCGTCCGAGAGGTGGCCACAAAGCGCCAGCCCCACTTTGCCGACTCCCTGGATGGCGACCGTTCGGTTGTCGAGTTCGGTGGTGCCGAAGACCTCGAGGAGGCACGCCTTGATCCCCTGGAACACTCCGTAGGCGGTTACAGGCGAAGGGTCGCCCGAGCCGCCGTAGGTATGGGAGCAGCCCGTCACCCACCGAGACTCTCGCCGCACGATGTCCATGTCCTCCAGGGCGGTGCCGACATCCTCCGCCGTGATGTAGCGCCCGCCGAGTGTCTCGACGAACCGCCCATAGGCGCGCAGAAGCGCCTCGCTCTTGTCCCGCTTGGGGTCTCCGATGATGACGGCCTTGCCCCCTCCGAGGTCTAGCCCGGCGGCTGCGGCCTTGTAAGTCATACCCTTGGCGAGCCTGAGAACGTCCTCGAGACCCTGATCCTCGGTCTCGTAGGGGTAGAAACGTGTCCCTCCGAGGGCAGGCCCCAGGGCGGTGGAGTGGATGGCGATGATCGCTCGAAGGCCCGAGCGGTCGTCGGAGCAGAACACGACTTGCTCGTAGCCATCGCCGTTGATGCGCTCGAACAGGTTCATTTTTGATCCTTGCCTCGGCGGCCGAGGTCCCGGGGCCGCATGGCGGGTGGTGGAACCAAATGTTACTGCGGCCTCAATGGCTTTCATGCGGCCAGAAGCAAAGTGCTACACTGTGCTACATGGGAGACGAGAGCTCTCGGGTCGGCGTGAGGGAGCTGCGCCAGAACTTGAGTGTTTTCCTGCGAAGGGTGAAGCGTGGGGAAACCCTGGAGGTGACGGAGCGAAGCCGGGCCGTGGCCATACTGGGCCCGTTGCCCAAGGGAAGCCCCCTCGATCGTTTGCGAGCCGCCGGGAAGGTGAGGCCGGCCGAGGGAGATCTGCTGGCTCTGGGAGCACCTCAGGGAGAAGTATCCACCCGGGCCGGCGAGACGCTGCAAGCCGGGCGCGAGGAGCGGATCTAGTTGGTCTACCTGGACGCGACTGCGCTTGTGAAGTTGGCTGTGCACGAGCCTGAGAGCGGTGCCCTCATCAGCCGGCTCATGACCGCTTCCGATGCTCGAGTAACGAGTGCTCTGTCGCTCGTGGAAGTGCCGCGAGCGCTACGGCGCGCCTACCCGTATCAGCACTTACTGGAGCGCGCCGACAATGTCCTGCGAGCGGTCGAGATGATCGACATTGATAGCGAGATTCTGGAGATGGCTGAAGCGGTCGAACCCAGGGGCCTTCATTCTCTCGATGCGATCCATCTCGCTACTGCGGTGCTGCTGGGCCCGAGGGAGACGGTGATTGTGACCTACGATGCCCGGCTCGCCGATGCCGCTAGGGAGGCAGGATTTGTAGTCGAGTCACCGGCGTGAAGCAGCCACGATGGGTCCCGCCGTCCCGCCCGGTGGCCGGTGCGACCGTCTGACGTCACCCTTTTCCGCTAGTCGCTCGCTCCGCTGTCCGTTTTGGGCGGTGTTGAGGGGACTATAGGTGAGGTATAGTGCTTTTGGCGCTTTTGAGAAACCGGTTCGGGGCCACCGGCCGAGGTTGTCGCAGGGGCCAAGCACGACCTGATTTTGGGGCCGAGGGAGCAACGGGCAGACTGCCCGGCGGCTGCGAGACGGGTTTGACGGGGCGTCACAACGTGATGTGCGGGGCTGGGCTCGCGGGTAGACGAGAGGTGGAGGGCATATGAAGACCAGGGACGATTCCTTGCTCACTCCGGCGGAAGTCGCAGCGCTTTTCAGAGTTGATCCGAAGACCGTCACGCGCTGGGCCAAGGCTGGCAAGCTGTCCTCGATCCGGACCCTCGGAGGCCACCGCCGCTACCGCGCCGAAGAGGTACGCCGTTTCCTCGACAACAGCGGCATGACTCAGGGCGTCGAAAGCACCGGCTGAGGTCCTTTCCGTCCCCCGACCTGCGGGGCCGGTAGGGTGGGTGGCGAGGGGCAGAATCGAACTGCCGACACCGCGATTTTCAGTCGCGTGCTCTACCAACTGAGCTACCTCGCCAGGATCATGCCAGGATAGCAAGAGGTCGGCGGAGCTGGCGATGTTCGCAGTCTTGGTGAGGAACTCCGCGGTTTAGTATTCGCAGCCTGCCCCAGTGGAGCAGCCAGGAGTGCTCATCTCCCTGTCAAGGAGAAGGTCGCCAGTTCAAGTCTGGTCTGGGGCGCAAGAC
>JBPCPZ010000008.1:0-6123 GCA_050998655.1 Actinomycetota bacterium | reverse complement strand
CGCCAAGTGCGCCACCAGCAACCAGCAGAACCAGGTGCTGGCTTACTCCCGGCTCCTGTAGAGAAGAACCCGGCTACCGGGCGCAGCCAACAGCAGCTCGATCCTCTATCCTGTGTGATCGTGGCGGCCTTCGGGCCGCCACGCCTGCGAGCGGCCCCCGACGCCGCCGGCGCACAACCACCCCCTTAGCAAGAGAGGTGCGATGGAGACGAGGAAGCTGGGCTCCGATGGACCCGAGATGACCACCGTCGGCTTCGGCTCGTGGGCGGTAGGAGGGGCCTACAAATTCGGCTGGGGGCCGACCGACGACGACGAGTCGGTGGCCGCCATCTGCCACGCCCTGGACGCAGGCGTCAATTGGATCGACACTGCGGCCGTCTACGGCCTCGGTCACTCAGAGGAGGTGGTGGGTCGAGCCCTCGAGGGACGCAATGCCGGCGAGGACGTTTTCGTGTTCACGAAGTGCGGGGGGTTCTTCAGGCAGGAGCTCGGCAAAGTCGAATACGACCTCCGGCCCGAGTCGATGCGCCGGGAGTGCGAGGACAGCCTTGGCCGACTGGGCGTCGATCGCATCGACCTCTACCAGATCCACTGGCCGGACAACTCGACCGGAACCCCCATTGAGGAATCGTGGGCAACGATGGCAGAACTCGTGGACGAGGGCAAGATCCGGTGGGCGGGTGTCTCCAACTTCACCGTCGATATGCTCGATGCGTGCGAGGTCATCCGCCATGTCGACTCTGTGCAGCCGCCCCTAAACCTCATCAAACGAACCGCCCGACAGGATGTGATTCCGTGGGCCAAGTCCCACGAGGCCGGCGTCCTCGCCTATGCCCCCATGTCCTCCGGCCTGCTCACCGGCAAGTACGACCGGGCCAGCCTCGATGACCTCGCCCCCGACGACTGGCGGCGCAACTCGGCCGCCTTCAAGGAGCCCGAGCTGTCCCCCAATCTCGCCCTCGTGGACGAGCTGAAGGACATTGCCCAGAAGCACGGCTTGTCGCTTCCCGTCTTGGCGGTGGCCTGGGTTCTGGCGATTCCCGGGGTCACCGGCGCCATCGTCGGCGCCCGTCGCCCCGACCAGGTCGACGGATGGCTCGAGGCGGGCTCCGTCGAGCTTGACCCAGCAACTCTCGAGGAGATCGAGGGGGCCGTAGGGCGCGCGGGCGCAGGCTCCGGCTGAATGCCCGCTATTTCCGCAGAAGCACTAACTCTGCGCCACGGGGGGGCCGAACAACCCGGCGAGCAGGCGCTCGGTCAGCGAGTGCACCTGGGTTGCCATCTTGATGTAGCCCTTCTCGGGTCCCCCGAAGGGGTCCTGGATGTCCTCGCCGGGGACGAAATCGGCGCCGGCGCGGGCATCGTGAGCGCGCTTCAAAGCGGCCCTGGCCCGGTCGTCGGGGTCCGTCTCCTCCGGAGCATCGATGCTCTCCAGCAGCCGCACCAGCTCGACCAGCGTGAACGTGTTCTCATAGGGAGCGCCCTTCTCGACCACGGCGGCCGCGACGTGGCTTCGCTCGAGGCCGATGATGAGATCGAGCTCCTCCAGAGCGACGTCTGCCAGGGGCCGGGCTCGGTGAGAGGAGACGTCGAGTCCCACGCTCACGCCCGCCTGCAGGACCTCAGGCAGGGCGGGGGCGGGGCCCAGGTCGAGAAGCCCGGCGGAGGACACCTCCACGGGCAGAGACGCAGCGTGGGCCCGTACGAAGCCCTCTGCGATGGGGCTGCGACAGCGGTTGTCCGTACAGAGGAACAGGATTCGGAACATGGAGGCCAGTATCCCAGCTCCCATGGCTGAGTCGGCGATGGCCAAGCCGCCCGAGGATGGTCCCAAGGCGCGCCCGAAACGCAAGCTCGCGCTCATGCTTCTCGGCGCGATCCTTGTGATCGCCTCGTTGGGTGCCTTCGTAGTAATCCCCGTGTCCCAGGACCTGCAGGCAGCGCAGAAGCTGTTGAGCCGCTCGCGCGACCTCGAGGCGGAGACTCTGCGCCCGGCAAGGGTCCACCTCGCCCACGCCCGAACCCGCCTCCACTCGCCCGCCGCGGCGCTGTTGCGCTTGCTGCCGGTCGTACGGCAGAACATCGATGCACTGCGGGCGGTGGCCGGATCGGGGCTCGAGGTCGTCGACGCCGGCATCGACCTCGCCACGGCCCTGCGCAGCGCTGAGCAGCAGGGTTTGACGCGGCCGGGCCGAATCCGTTTAGCGGCCCTGCGCCGGCTGCAGGCACCGGTGCGCCTGCAAGCGGAAAAGCTGGGCCGGCTCGAGGGCGCCCTACGCTCTCATCGAGGCGCCTGGCTGCTACCCCCTCTGTGGGACAGGGTCGACGCTCTTCTGAGCCAGTCCGAAAGCTTCAGCGAGGCGGCCCAGGCGGCCGCCGGCGTGGTGGACATAGCCCCCGGCCTGCTGGGAGCAGAGGGTCCCCGCGACTACCTCGTGCTGCTCCTTAACAACACAGAACTGCGCGGGGCGGGCGGAATCCTCTCGGGCATCGGCTCACTCACGATCGACCGCGGACGCATCGAGCTCGGCGACTTCTCCCATTACAAGGACCTCGCCGACCCACCGCCTTTTCGCACGGTGGCCTCGCCTCCCGACTTCAGGGCCCATTTCGCCACCTACCGGTCCGATACCACGAGGTGGGTCACGACTTCGTCCTCTCCGGACGTGCCCGACGTCGCACTCGTGGCAAGAAGGCTCTATGCGCTCACCGCCGGTCCGGTGGTGGACGGCGCCATCGTGGTCGACCCGCGCGGCCTCACCGCCCTGATGCCGCGCCGGGCCCGCATCCGGGTCCCGACCACCAATCGAGTGCTGAGGCGCGACGACGTCTCCGATTATGTCTACTCGGACGCCTACAGCCAGCTCGGAGGCGCCGAGGAACGGCGCCGTGAGTCTCTGATCGAGGTAGGGCAGGCCGCGTTCTCGTCGATTCTGGAAAGCCAGCTCGACGCCTCGGCCCTTACCGAAGACGTGGCGGCAGCCGCAGCCGGCGGGCACCTACGCATCGTCTCGTTCGATCCCCAGGAGCGCCAGATTCTCGAGTCGGCGGCGATCACAGGCAACCTCGGCACTCCGGGCGGCGATGCCACCATGGCGACGGTGCAGAACCTAGGCGGCAACAAGCTCGACTTCTAC
The DNA here is from genome assembly GCA_050998655.1 of Actinomycetota bacterium. Lineage (GTDB taxonomy): Bacteria > Actinomycetota > CADDZG01 > CADDZG01 > WHSQ01 > JACDAL01. The sequence continues at coordinate 2,986 of JBPCPZ010000008.1, read as the reverse complement.
TCGCACCGCAGCCTGTCTCATGCTTGCACGATCGATACCGGTGTTCGGACCACATGCCAGACCGCAGTGAACATCAAGAACCAGACGCCGCTTGGGCTCACGCGCTACGAGTTCCAGTACTTCCCCTACGGCCTGTTCAAGAACTTTGTGGAGGTCTATGTGCCCGCCGCCGCCCGGCTCGAGGCGGTGCAAGTGGGAGGGAGACCCATCGAGTTCATCACCTACCGGGAGGATGGCTACAAGTCGGTCGGGGTCTACCTCGAGATTCCCCGCAACGACACTGCGAGGATGACGGTGAGCTACACGTTGCCGGAGCAAGAGAGCGGTTACTCGCTGGAGGTCCGGCCTCAGCCCCTGACCGAGGACGGCGATATCGAGCTTCGGCTGGTCACCCCGCCCGACTGGCAACTGACCGGGCCCGACGGGGCCCGCATAGAAACCGGGCAACTCCTCTATAGGGGCCGGTTCGACCAAGCTCTAAAGCTAGAGGCCGGCCCCAGTGATAGGACCGGCCTCTCGAAGCTGTGGTTCAAGCTTTCCAGGTTCTGGAACGAACCCCTCTTCTAGGCGCCCGACTTGGCGCGCGCCGCCCGCACTGCGATCGTGCCGAGGGCAACTGCGCCCGCACCCACGATCACAAACAAGGTGACATCCCCGCCGGTGAAAGGAAGGGTCTGACCGCGGTCCAGAATGGTGGGGCCACTACCGGGGGGCGCCACAGGTCCGGGCCTTTCTTGCCTTTCGGTCTTCACGTCGGGAGGAGCGTCGTCCGACCCTGTTTGGGCCAGCGCCACCCCACCTAGTGCCATAAGGGCCGACACCATCAGCCCCACTACCATTATCCTAAGAAACTTCAACACATTCCCCTCTCTCGAAACGGCTCGGTATTCGGCCGCGCCGCCCACTCTGTTTCCGTGTGCCGGACGTTTCATACCTACCACCAGTTTTTAGTGGCCGACGCCCATGATACGCGTAGGCTTGGGCCCGTTTCAAGGCACAGAACCAAAAACCACCCACTTGGGCTAGTCCTTGATCAACATCGGCGCCGACGGTCGTAGAATGTCGCCACAGAGCATCTGACAACCCAGTTCCGTGACGCTGGCCCCCCTGAGGGATCATGCGTCGATTGCGTATCTGATTTCCTTTCGCGATCATTTAAGATCGTTCTCGAAGTGTGGTTCGGCTGAGGTCGCGAACTTTGATCCACGCACATCGTGCCACAGCGCAAAGCCCCGACTCAAGAAGAAGAGGCTCACCTTGTCACTAAGCCAGTTCGATACGCACTCAAATCAGATGGAAGGCTTTGACATCAAGCAATACATGGCCGTCATTCGGTCGCGCAATTGGCTGATCATGTCGGTTACCGCGCTGGTCGTGATCGTTGCTCTTGCCTTCTCCTATCAACAGAAGCCGGTCTACGAATCCGAGGCTCAGGTCTTGGTCAAGCCCATCGCACAGAGCGGCGACCAAACCGATTTCGAGACGCTGAACCTCGAGACCGAGGTGCTCATCGCCACCTCGCCCGAGGTCGCCCAGCTCGCTGCGGAAACCTCCGGCGCTGCGGACGGCGGAGAGCTCTTGCAAGGGCTCGAGGTCAGCTCGGCTCAGGACACCGAGGTGCTGCTGTTCCGCTACTCCCACTCCGACCCAGAGGTCGCCCAGGAGCGTGCGCAGGCGTTCGCTCAGGCTTACATCGGCCACCGTGCCGAAACCGCCCTGGGAAACCTCGACGATCGCGCCAAGTCGATCCAGGCCGCCATCGCAACGCTCAAGGAACAGCTCAGACCGATCGAGGAGCAGATCGCTGCGACCGGCGACCCAGTCGAGCTAGAAAACCTGCAGACGGAAGCTGAGCCGATCAGAACAGCAATCTCCTTGGAGCAATTCAAGCTGCTGGACATTGCCTCGCAAAGCAACCAGGACCTCGGCCGGGTGCTGTACCCGGGCTATCTGCCGACCAGGCCCAGCAGCCCCAACCACAGCAAGACCGGTGCAATCGCTCTGCTCGCGGGGCTCGCCCTGGGAGTGGGGGCAGCCTTCCTCAAGGAGCGTCTCGACGACCGGCTCGATGGTCGCGCCGGCCTCGAGAGCATCTTCGGGGCTTCGGTGCTCGCGGTCGTGCCTCGCTCATCGCAGTGGCGCAAGGCGTCGGAGGCCTATCTCGCAACCGAGAGCGATCCCCATTCGGTCGTCTCAGAGGCGTATCGAACGCTGCGGACCGGGTTGTTGTTCGCCGCTTCGCAACGTGAGATCAAGACCGTGCTCATCACCAGCGCTCAGGCGGGCGAGGGCAAGACTGCAACTACGGCAAACCTCGGGGTCGTGCTGGCGCAGGCCGGCAAGCGCGTGATCATCGTGTCGGCGGACTTGCGCAAGCCGCGCCTCAATAATTTCTTCAGCACCAGGGCGCCCAAGGGTCTTACCAACGTCTTGGCCGGTGAATGCCGGGCAACCGAGGCGCTCGTGCCTGTGAGCGCGGCGGCCAGCAACCTTCGGCTTCTGCCGAGCGGCCCCATTCCGGGAAACCCGGCCGAGCTGTTGGGCTCGGAAGCCATGCGCAAGCTCATTGCCGAGCTGCGCGGCGCGGCGGACTTCATCCTGATCGACGTTGCACCGATCCTGGCCGTGGCGGACGGCATGACGCTGGCGCCGATGGTGGACTCTGTTCTGTTCATCGCCGATGCTGCACAGGCCACCGGTGGTGGGATTCAGCAGGCCCGTTCGCAGCTGGACCAGGTCAATGCTCGTGTGGTCGGCGCCGTACTCAACAACTTCGATCCGTCGAAGTCGCGCGGCTACTCAGTGGCTGTCCCTTACACCCACTATCGCCATGCAGCCGAGAGTGCCTCGAAGCGATCTTCGGTGGTGCCGTGGAAGAAGGCGTCGCGCGGCAACTGAGGGTCTTGAGGTCTGCCCTTCTGAGATAGATCGTTCGTGCTCTCGACGAAAGGTTAGACACACATGGGTGCACTCGCCAAAACGGTGA
>JBPCPZ010000051.1:0-9982 GCA_050998655.1 Actinomycetota bacterium | reverse complement strand
CCATGAGCCCCGAGACAATCTATGCCTCCTACCCGGTTTTCACTGCTCTACCCGAATCGCTGCCGCCCTCAGCGGAACGTGACGTGGCGAGCACAAAGATTTCCGATCTCCTCGAGGCGTACGCAGATAGAGTGGAGACGCGCGGGATTTACGCGACGGCCGGGTTCAGGGCCGACGCGGACATCGTCATCTGGTGGGTGGCGCAATCTGTAGACGACCTTCAGGACCTGTACGCAGAGCTCCGACGGACGCGCCTCGGCGGTGCCCTTCAGCCGCGCGAGGTATTTGTCGGGCTCGTGCGTCCGGCCGAATTCACGAAGGACCACCAGCCCGCATTCGTTCAAAAGAAGGAGCCAAAGAAGTATCTGTGTGTGTACCCGTTCGTGCGGACGCCCGATTGGTATCTATTGAGCCCTGAGGAGCGGGGCACCATGCTCAGAGACCACGGCCTCGCCGGCCGAGAGTTTCCGGATGTCCTCGCCAATACGACTAGTGCGTTCGGGATCGGCGATTACGAATGGATACTCGCGTTCGAAGCGGACCGCCTCGATCGCATCGTTGACCTTATCCGTCGGCTGAGAGCCACCGAAGCGCGGCGCTATACCAAGCTTGAGATCCCGTTCTTCACGGGCATACGCAAGCCCGTGAATGAGATTGTCGCCGGACTCCCCTAATCGCACGATCCTTACACCACAACCCCCGCTGAGCGCGAGATAACCAACGACAAGAGTTGCTGCTACTCTCCCGGGCGCCGGTCACGCTCCCGCTTCAACTCGAAAAAGCCGTCTAGCTCGGCGAAGTAGCAAAAATGATCCCACATCTCGCCTGCCGCCTCTCCAACGGGAGCCGCCGCAATAACCGGCCCGAAAAGACCGAGCCCAGAGCCCATAACGATCGTGGGAACTCCGAAGCATCCGGCGCTGTCGACCGCCGCATTGTGCTCGTCGCGCACCTCCTGCATGGTGGTGTCGTCTTCAAGGGCTCTGGTGATCATCTCCGGATCCAGATCTGCGTCGATCAAGGCCTTCTGCAGAACCTCCGGATCGACCTCTTCCCGGCCGTCGTGCAGACGCTTTCCAAAGGACTCGTAGAGAGCTCCCACGGCTTCGTTGCCTCGCTCGCGCTTCACGAGCGCCAGAGTTCGCAGTGTCGGAGTACCGCGCGCATGATTGTCTGCGAGGGGATCCTCTTTACCTTCGTTGATCAGTTTGAGACTGAACAGCCGCCACTCGACGTCCACATCGCGAACCTTCTCGACCTCGCGCATCCATTTGGAGCTTTGCCATGCCCAAGGGCACAGCGGATCGAAGTGAAACTCTATGTTTTTTCCCATACTTCAAGACCTACCCTTCAAGGTCCTTCCAACACTTCAACGACTCTCGGGTAAGCGCCAGCGTCGGGGTTGGATCAGCCGCCGACCCGCCTCCGGTCCCCAACTCCCCTGTTCGTAAGGTTCCACGTCCGGGGGATTCTGAAGGATCGGCTCGACGATCTCCCACGTTCTTTCGATCCCGTCGGCCCTCGTGAACAGTGTGCGATCTCCCATGAGCGCATCGTGCAGGAGTCGTTCGTAGGCCTCGATGAGCTCGGAGCCGAACGACCCATCGTAATCGAAACTCATGCGCGCGGGTGCAAGCTCAATGGTGGGGCCTGGAGCCTTCGCCAAGAAGGCGATTGCGATTCCTTCATCCGTCCCTAGTTCGAGGCTGAGGTAATTCCGCTCCATCTCGTCGCCTGAAACCTCCTTGAACATCTGTCGCGGAGGCTCCTTAAAGACGAGGGACACGGACTGCCGGCTCTCCGCCAGGCGCTTACCAGTTCTTAGAAAGAAGGGAACGCCGGCCCACCGCCAATTGTCGATGCACACTCTGGCCGCCGCATACGTCTCGGTGCCGGAATCCGCCGCCACTCCCTCCTCATCCCGATAGCCCTGATACTGGCCGTAGACGACATCCTCCGGACGCAGGACGGCCATGGACTCGAACACCTTGCCCGATTCGTCCATCAGGGGTCGTGGCGATAAGCTGGTCGGCGGTTCCATCGCCACGAAGGCCAAGACCTGGAATAGATGGGTGACGATCATGTCCCGCAGTGCCCCCGTTGCCTCGTAGAAGGAAGCCCTGCCCCCTATTCCCAGGGTCTCGGGCATATCGATCTGCACATGATCGATGTGGTGTCGATTCCACACCGGCTCGAAGATGCCGTTGGCAAAACGCAGCGCGAGGATATTCTGCACCGTCTCCTTGCCCAAGAAGTGATCGATGCGGTAAATCTGCGATTCGTCCAGAACCTCCGACACTGTGTCCCGGAGCTCCCTGAAGGACTGCATATCCCAGCCGAAAGGCTTTTCGATCACCAGACGCGCCCTTGTAGATAGTCCGGTGGCGCCCACAGCTTTGGTGATCGTGGAAAATGCTGCCGGCGGAACTGAGAGATAGTAGAGGCGGCGGCAATCAGCTCCAAGGCCCGACTCCGCGTCCCGGACCGCATCCACAACCGGTTGAGCATCGTCCGGAGAGAGGTCGTGGGCCACGTAGGTGAGGCGTTGGGCGAAGCTAGCCCAGATCTCGTCTCGCACCGGGGTGCGGCAGAACTCCCCGGCGCTCTCGAGTGCGAATCTGCGGAACTCTTCGTTCGACATTTCGCTGCGCGAGTTGCCGATGATGCGATAGTTCTTCGGCATCAGGCCCTCTTCCTCGAGGTGGTAGAAGGCGGGCAGGAGCTTTCTGCGGGCGAGGTCACCGTTGGCTCCGAATATGACGATCACGTGATCCGGTGGTGTGAGCATGCGACATTGTTACCCGCCGGGACCGGCCGTCGCACCGAATATCATGGGCATACCGCCGTCGATCCGCCTCGGTGGTGACAAGGAGGCAAGCAAAAGTGTCCAAAACTCACAACCCGTTCGGAGCCCGAGGGGATTTCGAGACTGCTTCGGGCCGCCTCGGCCTCTACCGGTTAGAGGCGCTAGAAAAGGCCGGCACTGCCCGGCTCGACGACCTCCCCGTCACCATTCGCCTGCTGCTCGAGAACTTGCTGCGCTCAACGGCGCGTGGACTTGCCTAGGAGGACGATGTGAAGGCTCTCGCTGCATGGGGGCAAGAGGGCACGGGGACAGGGGAATTCCCCTACGCCCCCGCGCGCGTGATCCTGCAGGACTTCACCGGCGTACCCGCCGTCGTGGATCTCGCCGCCATGCGCTCCGCCATGCACAAAGAGGGAGGCGATCCAGCACGGGTCGACCCGCTTGTTCCGGTCGATCTCGTCATAGATCATTCCGTCCAAGTCGATGCATTTGGCACCGTACAGGCGTTCGCCACCAACGTGGACCGAGAGTACGAGCGTAACCACGAACGCTATTCGCTGCTGAGATGGGCACAACAGGCTTTCGAGGGCTTCCGGGTAGTTCCCCCGGGGCTGGGAATTGTGCATCAGGTGAATCTCGAATATCTCGCCGCGGTCGTCGCCACACTCAAGGACGAGAACGGCGCCGTCGCGGTCCCCGACACGCTGGTCGGAACCGATTCCCACACCACGATGGTCAATGGGCTCGGGGTGCTCGGCTGGGGAGTTGGGGGCATCGAAGCCGAAGCCGCCCTCTTGGGACAGCCGATACCTCTGGGCACTCCCGGTGTCGTGGGCCTTCTCATGACCGGTGCACTAAGCACAGGAGTGACGGCCACCGACCTCGTACTGACAATCACCGAGATGCTGCGCGCGCACGGCGTCGTCGGCAAGTTCGTCGAGTTCTACGGCAACGGGCTGTCGAATCTGAGAGTTGCCGACCGGGCAACCATCTCCAACATGTGCCCGGAGTACGGCGCCACCGCCGCGCTGTTCCCGATCGACGATCAGACGCTTGCATACCTACGACTGACAAACCGAGCGGACGACCACATCGATCTCGTCGAACGCTACGCCAAGGAGCAGGGCATCTTTCGCACCGATGAAACCAAGGCCCCGGCTTTCACCGAGAATCTCGAGCTCGACCTCTCTACAGTCGAGCCCAGCGTTGCCGGACCTCGCCGGCCACAGGATCGCGTTCCGCTAGCAAGCGTATGGGAAAGCTTTAAGAATGTGTATGGAAGCGAGCCGGCGGTCGAGGACGACGAGCAAGTGCGCGACGGTTCGGTGGTGATCGCCGCCATTACCAGTTGCACCAACACCTCCAATCCCTCCGTCATGCTCGCGGCCGGTTTGCTCGCGAAGAAGGCGGTGGAGCGGGGGCTCACCACCAAGCCGTGGGTGAAAACGAGCCTGGCACCCGGGTCGCGAGTCGTGACCAAGTACCTTGACGCCGCCGGCCTCGCTCCCTATCTGGACAAACTCGGCTTCCACGTCGTCGGCTACGGTTGCACAACCTGCATCGGAAACTCTGGACCCCTGCCCGAAGATGCAGCCGCGGCCGTCGAGCGCAATGACCTGGCGGTGGTTTCGGTGTTGTCGGGTAATCGCAACTTCGAGGGACGCATCCATCCCCAGGTCAAGGCGAGCTATCTCGCCTCGCCTCCCTTGGTGGTTGCCTACGCGCTCGCCGGCACGGCCGACATCGACCTGACCACCGATGCACTGGGCCGGGATGAATCCGGAGAGGAAGTCCATCTCCGGGACCTTTGGCCACAGGCGGAGGAGATCGAAGAGGCCATGGTATCGGTGAGCGCCGATCTCTTCGCCGACGAGTACGCCTCAATTTTCGACGGTGATGAACGCTGGAGAGATCTGCCGTCACCTGAGGGAAACCTCTACCAATGGGACGAGACCTCCACCTACGTTCGGGAACCACCGTTCTTCGAGAATCTGGGAGCAGAGCCATCCCCCCCAACCGACATCGTGGACGCACGCGTCCTTGTGTACGCGGGGAATTCGGTCACCACAGACCACATCTCTCCGGCAGGCTCGATCGCCCCAAGCTCCCCTGCCGGAAAGTACCTCGTCGAAAAGGGAATCAAGCCCCAGGACTTCAACAGCTATGGATCTCGGCGAGGCAACCATGAAGTGATGATGCGCGGCACGTTCGCCAACATCAGGCTGCACAACAGGCTGGTTTCGAAAGAAGGGGGCTGGACCGTCCGCTTACCCAATGACGATTCAATCGCCATCTATGATGCTGCCGAGTCTTACCAGGAGGAGGGTGTTCCCCTCATCATTCTCGCCGGGAAGGAGTACGGCTCCGGTAGCTCCCGGGACTGGGCCGCCAAGGGGCCGCTGCTCCAAGGCGTCAAGGCGGTGATCGCGGAGAGCTTCGAACGCATCCACCGCAGCAACCTCATCGGCATGGGGATTCTGCCTCTGCAGTTCTCAGAATCGGAGAACCCCGAGGTCCTCGGCCTCGATGGCAGAGAGACCTACTCGATCAGCGGCATCTCGTCGGGGCTCGAACCGGGCGCCCAACTGGAGGTCACGGCCCGCGCCGACGGGAGGGAGACGACCTTCATGGGGCAATGCCGTATCGACTCGCATGTCGAGCTCGACTATTACCGGCACGGTGGAGTGCTGCAGATGGTGCTGCGGCGCATGCTGGCCTCGTAATGACCTTCACGGCAGGCCGGCACCTCGCTAGGAGTGGGGTGAGGCGACCCTAGCGCTTGGAGTACTGGGGCGCCTTGCGGGCCTTCTTGAGCCCGTACTTGCGCCGTTCTTTCTCCCGGGCGTCGCGCCTCAAGAAACCCGCCCGCTTGAGGGCCGGCCGGAGGTCGGGATCGAGCTCGGTCAGAGCGCGCGAAAGCGCATGCCTTAGTGCACCAGCCTGGCCGGCCACGCCGCCGCCGGTGAGCTTCACGACAATGTCGTAACGACCCTCAGTGTTGGTGAGCCGTAGAGGCTCGGTGATGATCCTGCGGTGGGTGACGCTCGGGAAATAGTCCTCCAGGCTTCGACCACCGTTGATCGACCACTGTCCGCTGCCGGGCGAGAGGCGCGCTCCACATACCGCTTCCTTGCGCCGTCCGGTGGCGCGGGTCAGAACGTCAACCACCCGTTACCTCCTCGATCGTGTGGGCCTGCTCGGGATTGTGTGGAGCGGCCACACTCCTGAGGTCGAGCGGCTTCGGCTTTTGCGCTTGATGAGGGTGATCGCCTTCGGCATAGACGTTCAGTTTCTTTAACATGGCTCGCCCGAGACGGTTGCTGGGAAGCATCCCTTTGACCGCCTTCTCGACGGCGATCTCGGGGCGAGTCGCCATGAGCTTGGAATAAGGGGTCGCGCTTAGACCGCCGGGATAGCCGGAATGTCTGTAGTACTGCTTGTCCATGATCTTGTTCCCGGTCAAGACGATCTTGGAAGCGTTAACCACCACGACGTGGTCGCCGCAGTCGAGATACGGCGCGAAATAAGGCTTGTTCTTACCGCGGAGTAGTTGAGCTACCTCAGAGGCGAGCCGGCCCAGCACGACACCATCCGCGTCCACGACCCACCAGTCGCGCACGATCTCATGAGGCTTTGTCGAGTGGGTTCTCATATCTTCCCCTTGGCGGCTTCTAGCCAATTGATAGTCGGAGAAATCGCAGGATACCGGCACCTGCGAAGCCAGGTCAAATCGAATAACTCCAGCCCTCATCATACTCGACCGAGACCAGGCAGAGACCGTGCGGGGGGGCGACGGGACCCGCCTTGACTCGGTCTCGGGCCTCGAGCACGCCGGGGGCTTCGTCCGGGCCCCGCTTTCCCTCGCCCACCTGAATAAGTGTGCCGACCAGCGAGCGCACCATCTGCTGGATGAAGGCATTGGCGCGCGCCCGAATTCGGACGATGGAGTTGGAGCGTGAACACGACAGCTCGAAGAGTGTCCGTTGCGCCGAAGCCCCCGCCGGAACTCGCCCGAACGAGGTGAAGTCGCGCTCACCTACGAGATGGCCGGCAGCCTCGTTCATCGCATCAACTGAAAGCTCCTTCCGATGCCACAGAGCCGTTCTCGCCAGGAACGGGTCCGGGACGTCAGACTGCAGGATGGCGTACACGTAGAGGCGTGAGCGAGCGCTAAAGCGCGCGTTGAACCCCGGATCGGCTCGAATGCAGGCTCTCACGGCGATTCGCCCTCCGAGCGCAGAGTTGAGCGCGGCTCTCAACTTGTCGAGATCAGTCTCGTCGCCAACTTCGCCCACGCTCATCACTTGGCCAAGAGCATGCACGCCGGCGTCGGTCCTTCCCGCGCCGATGGATTCAATCTCTTGGACGCGCAACAACCGGGCCAGCGCCGCGTCGATCTCTCCTTGAACCGTCGTAAACGACGGTTGTGAAGCGAACCCGTGGAAATAGGAACCATCGTAGGAGATGTCGAGACGAAGATTCAGCCTAAAGTGCACCTCCCCGCAAACACGCTCTCGGTGCCGACCGTATTTCCCGTGCGGAGCACTAAGTAGTCTCGTCGCCGTCGTCGGCGACGACCTCGTCCTCACCCGACTCGGCTTCCTCGCTTGCGGTTGCCGCCGCGGCCCCCTCACCAGACGTCCCGCCCCTCCTCCGTCCCGGCCGGCGCAGCCGACGCCTGCCGGCAGCGTCGGTTTCGGCAGTGCCGGAGGAGCGCACAACCGCCCCCTCCACGAGCTCCACCAGAACCAACGGGGCGCCATCCCCTTGACGGGGGCCGATCTTGAGCATCCTCGTATAGCCCCCGTTTCGCTCCGCAAAGCGCGGCCCTATCTCTGCGAACAGCTTGTGAACGACTCCCCGGTCCTCGATTGCCGACAAGACCTGCCGGCGGTGATGAATGCTGCCCTTCTTGGCCTTCGTTATGAGGTGTTCGGCATAGGGGCGCAGCAACCTTCCTTTGGCCTCTGTGGTCTTCACCCGCTCATGCTCGAACAACGAGCGAGCGAGGTTACGAAGCATCAACCTCTGATGAGAGGGGTTGGAACCAAGAGCAGGTCCCTTTTTCGGCTGTGGCATGAGACCCTTAGAATTCCTTCCGCTTCAAGGTCAAGTCCAGCTCCTCGAGCTTGGCTTTGACCTCGTCGATCGACTTCTGACCAAAGTTCCGGATCTCAAGCAGGTCCTCCTCGGACTTCTGCAACAACTCACCCACGGTTGTGACACCCTCACGCTTGAGGCAGTTGTAGGAGCGTACCGTTAGGTCGAGATCCTCGATCGGCTGCGCCAGGACCCCTGAGACAACTTCCTCTTCTGGATCCGGGCCCAGGATCAAGCCCCCCATGCCCTCACCCAGATTGGAAAACAGCTGGAACAGCTCCACCATGGTGGACCCGGCCGACGACAGAGCCTCCGCGGGAGAAGTCGACCCGTCGGACTCGACATCCAGGATAAGGCGGTCGTAGTTCGTCATCTGCTCGACACGAGTCGGTTCGACGTCGTAGGTCACCCTCCGGATGGGAGAGAAGAGTGCGTCGATGGGTATCGCCCCAATGGCCTCTTTGGGGGCGCTTGCGGCCGCCACATACCCGCGACCCTGCTCGATTCGCAGTTCAGTTGACAGACTCGCGTTCTTGTTGAGCGTTGCGATGTGATGCTTCGAGTTGAGGATCTCCACACCGGCAGGGAGCTGAATATCGCCCGCCGTCACTTCGCCGGGCCCATTGACTCGCAGGTGAACGGTCGTGGGCTCATCGTTCTCGCTGCGGATTACAAGCTCCTTCAGGTTGAGCACGACGTCGGTGACGTCCTCGGCCACACCCTCGATGGTCGAAAACTCGTGCAGGACGCCGTCTATCTTCAGCTGGGTCACGGCTGCCCCTGGGATGGACGAGAGCAGCGTGCGGCGCAGCGAATTTCCGAGCGTATAGCCGAAACCTGGCTCCAGCGGCTCGATGATGAACTTGCTGCGTTGTGGTGAGATCTCTTCTTCAGAGACCTGCGGACGTTGGACGACCAACAGATTCAATTAAGCTCCTCTCCTGCGAGCAAAGACTGAAAGAAAACTACTTGGAGTAGTACTCGACGATGAGCTGCTCTTGCACCGGCGCATCAATCTGGTTGCGCTCGGGCAAGGCGCGAATTTCAACTGCCATCTCCCTCAGATTCGACGCCAGCCAGTCGGGTATCACTCGTCCCTCTGCGTAAGAGGTGTTCTCGACGATTCGCCCGACATTGCGCGAGCGGCCTCGAACGCTGACCACGTCTCCGGGCTTTACCCGATATGAGGGGACATTGACCTTGCGATCGTTCACCTGGAAGTGGCCGTGGGAAACAAGCTGCCTGCCCATGCCTCGGTTCATTGCGAAGCCGGCCCGGTAGATGACGTTGTCGAGCCGAGATTCGCAGATCCGCATGAGCTCTTCGCCGGTGACCCCCTTCGACTTAGCGGCTTCCTGGTAGTACCCCCGGAACTGCTTCTCCAGCACTCCGTAGAAACGCTTTGCCTTCTGCTTCTCTCGTAGCTGAAGCAAGTACTCGCTCTCTCTGACGCGACCCCGGCCATGTTCTCCGGGAGGTGGCCGGCCCTTCTCGATGGGGCACTTGGGAGACTCACATCGCGTACCCTTCAAGAACAGCTTTGTTCTTTCGCGCCGACATAGCTTGCACACGGGACCGGTGTAGCGCGCCATCAGACCCGTCTCCTCTTTCGAGGCCGGCAGCCATTGTGCGGGACAGGCGTCACGTCCTTGATGCCGATAACCTCTAGACCCGATGCCTGCAGAGAGCGGATAGCAGTTTCCCGGCCCGAACCCGGACCTTTTACCATTACATCGACCCGCCGAACGCCGTGCTCCTGAGCGCGGCGCGACGCCGCCTCTGCCGCTTGCTGGGCCGCGTAGGGCGTGGACTTGCGAGAGCCCTTGAAGCCAACGTTTCCCGCAGATGCCCACGAAATCACGTTTCCTTCAGGGTCGGTAATCGAGATGATCGTGTTGTTGAACGTACTCCTGATGTGGGCGTGCCCGTGAGCTACGTTCTTCCGCTCCTTGCGGCCCACCTTTTTAGCGGCCTGGCTACGGCTCTTTGCTGGCGGCATATCCTTCTTTGGCTTCCTAACGAGGTGATCGATCCGCGGTACGGACTACTTCTTGCCGGCCTTCTTCTTGCCGGCCA
>JBPCPZ010000128.1:0-39001 GCA_050998655.1 Actinomycetota bacterium | reverse complement strand
TCTATTGAGTGGTGGTGTCGCAAACAAGTTCGGCATTAGATGCTTCCTGAGCCAAATCACCCGGTATACCCAAGATGAACTTCGTTCCGGCACGCATCTCCTCCCTTTGAGGAAGAGGCTCAACGAGCGTTCGCTCGAAGACAACCACGCCATCGTTGTCCTTGACGCTTAGATGACACTCCATCTGAACCCCGGACGCTGGTATGGGACCAGTCCATAAGGGCGAGGCCAGGATGCTAGTGCCCTCGTCGGGGGATCCTCCTATCCTTAGGAACGGAAACTGCAAACCAACTTCCTCCGAAGTCACCTGTTCCCGATAGCTCAAGAGACTCTGGAGCGCGTCGTCCCCAATTGGGCCGCTTGCTTCGGTAACGACAAGCGTATCTCCTCGCACCTCGATCGTCAGCTGAGAGTTTCCCCCGGGGTTGGGGTCGCAAGTTGCGGTCCCGCATATGAACGCGTCGAAGTTGGCCACCCAGCCGTTCTGGATGCTCTCCACACTCTTGTAGTCGCTAAAGTCCCCTGCTGGGTTGAGCACACCAGCCTGGGCAACCGCTCTCACCGCGAACGTCGCCACCCTGGGGGCTGGAACCGTCGCAGTCTCCTGGGCTGCGGACTGCACCCTTTCTGATGATTCATCGGCGGCATCCTCGGGAAGACTCAGAAGCGAAAATCCCGCGGCCGCCAAAGCTCCACTCAACAATACAGCGCTGGCACGCGCCCGCCACAGCCGGCTACGTCCACCTCGGAACACACTCTCATAATCAGTCGGAGGCGCCTCCACTCGGTCCGCAGCGCGCTCGAACTGCCTTTTCATCTCCTCAGACATACTCCACTCCCATCGCCAGTCTCAGCTTATGTCTTGCCTGTGAAAGATGCGCCTTGATCGTTCCTTCGCTAACGCCCAGTCGATCAGCGACAACCGCTACCGGTAGATCCGCCACATAATATAGAACGGTTGCTTGACGTTGCCTTGGAGGTAGCTGTCGAAGAGCGGAGAGAAGATCGACATGGTCGGTATCCATGCTCTGGGTCGTGCTAGCGACACGCTCCATGGCAGCGAAAAGCTGCATCTCCCTCCGAATCCGGCGCCAGCTTCGCCTGCATCGGTTCATCGCTGCTGTCATGACCCATGCCGCAGCCCATGGCTCTTTGCTCAAGGATTTCCACTTTGCGAAGGCATCCATGAAAGCCTCCTGCGTCGCGTCAAAGGCCATCTCCCTATCACCTGAAAAGAGATAGGCAGCGCGGAACACGCGAGCGTACTCGGCGCGGTAGAAGTCCTCGAACCGAGGATTCCATACTTTTTTCTGTGCCACCTTGGCCTGTCCTCGAGGATATGGCGGGTTTGTCAGTGTCGGCAGGTTCCTTCGCATCTCACCTACTCAGTCCCTGGCAGCGCAGGTTGGTTTAGTGGGATTGCTTTCACCTCAGAGGACACTCATTTGCTGGTGAAATCCACCATACAGTCGCGGCTACGCAAGCTAATGTTACAGTACGGCTTCGATTCTCCGGACCGTGGCGGTCGGTTTTGCTTAGGAGGTGCTGAGAGGATGCGCTCGATTGGAACTGTAGTGGCAACGCTTGTACTGTTGGCCTTCGGCTCGGTACCTGTGAGCGCAAGCCACGAGGACTGCACCCACGGCGGGTCCGGCTCAGATATCACGGGGACAAGCGGGTCGGACACTTGCAATGGAACTAGTGCAGGCGAGAACATGTTCGGCCTCTCGATGGGTGACACCTTCACTGGATTCGGCGGCTTCGATGATCTGAACATGGATTACGGAGACGATTACGCAAACGGAAGTGAGGGTGCGGACGCGGTACACGGAAGCGAAGGTGATGACCGCATCAACGGCAATAGTGGGGACGACAACGTCAGGGACCTCGGAGGGACGACTGATCACGACCATGGTTGCGACGGACCGGGCGTAGATTCGGTACGACTTGATGACGGGGACGGGCTTGATACTTGGTACAATTATCCAGACGGCGATGGCGAGTTCGAAGTCATTCTTGATGCCGGCGATGATATATCGGACAACAACGCCAACTGCCCGCAGCCGTAGGCAAGAGGTCACTATCCAACAAAATTGAGTGCTTTCGAGAATACGAGCAGCACACATACGCGTGACCTGACGAAGAATTTATGACGAGCCTGAGTCCCCTGGCCGTCGTGGTTTTTGGACGGCCTTCCACCGACCACACACTACGTTGCCTCCTCCTCAGCTCAAATCGCTCTGAGACGGAGCGACGTACGCCTGCAGCGCGGGACTCCCAGTGAAACGAATACGGCACGAAAAAGGGGGAGTTAGTTCAAGGTATCGTCAGACTCTTACGACACGAGCCGCCGCTACTACCGCCGCAAGATCGAGCACGATCGCTAGGTACAAGGGTCCCTGCCACGTCCTCCCGTAAGTGATGCCGGCGACCAGCGCTTGTCTGGTGCATCTGCCGTGAAGTCGCGCTCGAGCAGATCGGAAGTCGGCCACATTGCACTCTTTCTTGGTCATCCAATGGCCTCTGCTTGTACCAGCTCCGGATGCCGGCACCTGGCCGGAAGCCGGGCGACGCGCTTTGTGCCCACACTGGATGCCGTTCTCGTCCTTGAGCTCGAAGGGTTCCGGGAAGCTCCAGTGGACCTCGCGGCTGTCGGTGTGGATGTTGCGAATCTTGTCGAATATTGGACCATCGTGCGGGCCTCTCAGAGGACGAGGCGGACGCGACTTGTACGCGTAGAACCCGGGCCTCGGAGACCCCGAGAACATCGCACATCACCTTGATCGGGAAATTGGCTCCCTCGCCTTGATGAAACTGAACATTTTCTATCGTCCTTCGCCCTCCTTCTCGAAGAGGCGAGTAGCCGGGGGGAACCTCACCCCCCGGCTCTTTCATAACCCGGCGTGGGCCTCTCGACTCCCCGGGTTCACTGTCCAACCATCAGGTTGCATGCCAGCCCGTCAATGCTCGAGGGGGCCACTAGCGCCGGGGAAACTCCAATTGAGCCCTCCCCGATCGAGTGAAGTTGTGGCATGGATCCAGGGCAGCTTGTGGTTCAGTGTTGAGGACCCCGAATGGCCTAGAACCGAGGCCCGAAATCCTTTCCCCAACGCTATTCGGGAGTCGCCGCACCGACCAATGCAGGTTGCCGTACTCGCCGGCCGGGGGGTCCACCTGACGGATGACTACGGTGGGCCGAAAGCCCCCTGCTCGGTTGCGCCTGTCCCAGCGAGCCGCGAGCTCGGCGTACCGGATGCGCAGATCGTTGGAAGTGCGCTCGGGATCGTCATACCCGGCCAGCCTCGCGCCTGAAAGCTGCCAGAGAAGAAAAGCGAGACGGTCGCCACCATCGCCTCGGACCCTGACCACGTCGCTTGGGGTCAGACGGGCTGCGGCCCCGCGGGCGAAACCCTCGGGCGCAAGGTCTGGACGGTCGTAGGTGAAGCCCTGGAGATTGCCCTCGAGCAACTCGGTCATGCGCGCGGAGGCGAGCCACACCGAGAACGAGCCCACCCCCACCACGAGGGCACAGACCGACAGGGCGGCCGCACGGGAGCGAGATGACAACCGCGTCGCAAGCTCGGCCAACGCCACCCCCGCCAGGGCTGCCGCCAGGAGGTGG
Organism: Actinomycetota bacterium; assembly: GCA_050998655.1. Classification (GTDB taxonomy): domain Bacteria; phylum Actinomycetota; class CADDZG01; order CADDZG01; family WHSQ01; genus JACDAL01. The sequence continues at coordinate 35,379 of JBPCPZ010000128.1, read as the reverse complement.
GCAACCGGCCACACGCGGCCCTGATGTAGCAGCGTGGAGTTGCCGGCGAGCGTTAGCCCCAGCACGTCTCTCAGCACGGCCCCCACCAGCAGGACTCCGGTGGCGGCGCACAGCCACGGCACGAGGACCCGGGGACCTCTCGACAGCCACAGCCCGGCGGCGGCGAGCGGCAACAGCAGCCCCCAGGATCCGAGCGCTGTTCCCAGCGCCCACTCGACTCCTAGCGTGGGCGTGATGGGGAGGAAGCCCCCGTAGCGGAGGAAGTCGGCAGCCACCGGCGCCGCCCACATGCTGAGGACCAGAAGTGCAGTCACCAGAACTGAGACTGCGAAACGCAGCCGGCGGGGGGCGCGCAGGGCGCAAACGGCGGCCCACGCGGCGCCACTGAGAAACAAGGGGACGCTGATGAGACCGGTCAGGCCCAATGCCGCTCCGGCCCCGATCCTCGCGCCGATGGCCGGTCGCCGCACGGCGGTCATCAGCAGTGTTCCGGTCAGGGCGAGCAGCGCGAGGGCCAACTCGCGCGGGAGGGCCGGGGGCAGGAGCGCATAGGCGCCGTTGGGAGATGCCACGGTGAGGTCGGCGCCGTGGCGGGCCTGTCCCGGAACCGTGGAGAGGTAGGGCTCACGGGTTGCGACCCAGCCGAATCCTCCGACGAGAGCAAGGGCCGCCGCGGCCCCCCAGCCCGCGTCCAGGCGCACCCGGCGGGCGATGCAGCCGGCCCCCATTGGCAGGGTGAACACGAGCAAGAGATGCCAGGCGTCGTGAGCATCCAGGGCGTCTGAGCCTGGGACAAGGCGAGCGGTGGTAGCCAGGACCGCATGCCAGCCCCACGGATAGGCATTACGGGCCTCGGGGGCCGGGCCCGTGGGAATCGCCTGCCCGCCGAGGAGCTGCTCGGTCCAGCCCAGGTGCCAGGGCGTGTCCCCGGTGCGGGCACCGGTGCCGCCACGCAGGACCGGGACGATGAACGCGAGCGTGAGAACGGCCGCGAACAGGCCCAGCCGGAGCCACGGAATTCCCCTCGGCCATGCCCGCGTCCGCAGTCCGTAGGCGAGGACGCCGGCGCCCACAGCCGGCACCAGCAGCGCGACCCCGAACACAGCGCCGCCGGTGACGAGATTCAAGATCATGAGGAGTACAGCCAGGGCGACGAAGCTCCCGATCGCCCCGAGAGCGCTCTCGGGCAGCCCGATCTCGTCGGGGCGGTCACCTCGAAAAATCGCTCGGAGCAACCCTTCGCAGCACACCCACCCCAGGGCAACCACCACAACCGCCAGAGCTAGGACACGGATCAAGTCCGGGCCGCTCACAGCGACTCGCTCGCGCTATCCGCGCGCTCCTCCCGCGGATCGCTCAGTTCGGCCACCACGCCGCCCGCCGACACCGTCTCTCCCGCAGCCACGGCCACGCGCGTGACCTCAGCCTCTCGGGGAGCGCACACCACCGTTTCCATCTTCATGGCCTCGAGCCTCACCAGGGCGGCCCCCGCCGAGACCCTGTCGCCCTCCGCCACCAGCACCTCGAGCACGACCGCCTGCATCGGCGCCACCACGGCACCTCCGCCCGGCGAGCCGGTGGCTTGCGTGGCCGCGGCCGCCATGGCCGGGTGCCAGAGACGGGCGGGCCGCCCGCCCACGACCACCACGCCCGCGGTTTCCACTCTCGGGGCCGAAGCGGACTCGAAGCGAGCGAAGAGCTCTGCCACCGTTGCGGTGGTGTGAGAGCCGGCGAGGAAGCTCTCGTCCGATAGCAGCAGTCGATGAGCCGAGATCGTCATGGGTACGCCTTCGATCGCGAAATCATCCAGCGCCCTGTGCATGCGGCGCACAGCCTGTTCCCGGTCGGAGCCCCAGGTGACGAGCTTGGCGACGAGCGAATCGTAAGCACCCGGAATCTCGTCGCCGGCCCGGTAACCGGAGTCGACCCTGACTCCCAGCCCCGCAGGCTCCCGATAAGCGGTGATGCGTCCGGGCGCCGGGGCGAAGCCGAGGGCGGGATCCTCCGCGTTGACGCGGCACTCGATCGCGTGGCCCCGAGGCTGCAGGTTGTCCAGACACGATTCTCGCCACTCTCCCGCCGCGATCAGCAACTGACAGGCGACGAGGTCTACCCCGAAGAACTCTTCGGTCACGGTGTGCTCGACCTGGAGCCGGGCGTTCATCTCGAGGAAGTAGAAGGACTCGGTCGCAGGATCAACCAGCATCTCGACCGTTCCCACTCCGACATAGCCGCAGGCTCGGGCGAAGCTCAGCGCCGCGGCCCCCATCTCGGGCTCCAGGTGCCGAAATCTCGGCGGAGGGGTTTCCTCGACAAGCTTCTGATTGCGCCTCTGCAGCGAACAGTCCCGCACACCCAGCCAGCGCGCCTCACCGAGCGTGGGTGCGAGAATCTGGACCTCGAGGTGCTTAGGGGCCGGGAGGAAGCGTTCGACGTAGACCTCCGACGAGGAGAAGTAGGCCTGAGCCTCTCTCCGGGCCTGATCGAAGGCGCCGGGCACCTCTTCCAGCGAGTGGGCCACCTTGAGGCCCCGGCCCCCGCCCCCTCCTGCCGCTTTGATCGCCACGGGCAGCCCCACTCTCTCCGCGAGCTCCGCGGCGGCGGCGTGGTGGGGGCAAGGCTCGTTGCTCCCGGGCACCGTCGGGACCCCCGCAGCGTCGGCCAGCTGCCGCGCCCTGAGCTTGTCCCCCGAAGCCCGCAGCGCCTCCACGGGAGGACCGATGAAAGTGATTCCCGCCGCCGCAACCGCCTCGGCGAACGAGGCATCCTCGGACAAGAAGCCGTAGCCGGGATGGATGGCCTCGGCCCCCAACTCGTGCGCCGCAGCGGTGAGAGCGTCCGAGTTGAGGTAGGTGTCGGCAGGAGCGCCGCCTTCGAGGCGGACCGAGTCGTTCATCTCTGAGACGTGGAGGGAGCGCCGGTCGAGGTCCGAGTAGACGCCCACCGGTGTCACGCCGAGCTCACGGCAGGTGCGGGCGATCCGAACCGCGATCTCCCCCCGGTTGGCGATCAGCACACGCTCGAACATCAGTGCGGTCAGCGGTTGCGCCAGCGAGGGCTGCGCTTGTCGTTGAAGGCGGCGATGCCTTCGGCGCGGTCCTCGGTGACGATTACCCGGGCCCAGGCCTCGTTCTCGAGCTCCAGAGCACGGGCGAGCGGTTCGCTCCCCGACGCCTCGATCAGGCGCTTCGCCTCCCGAACCACCACCGGCGAGGAGCCACATATCTCCGCGGCGAGCTCGAGGGCGGCGGTCCGAAGCTCGGTCGCCGGCGCGATGCGGGTGGCGAGCCCCATGTCCTGGGCCTCCGAGGCCTCGAGGAAGCGGCGGGTGTAGACGATCTCCTTGGCGCGGCGAACCCCCACCATGCGGGCGAGCAACAGCGTTCCCCCGCCGGCCGGAAGCAAGCCCACGCCTGCCTCCGGGAGCCCCATGCGGCACCCCTCGGCGGCGACCATGAGATCGCACGACAAGGCAAGCTCGAAACCTCCTCCGAGCGTCCAGCCGAAGACCGCCGCGATGCTCGGCTGGGGGAGCTCTCTGAGGGCCTGGAACATGCCCGAGATCTGGCGCCTGTTCGAGTACCAGTCATCGATCTCGAAGCTGCCGCGTTCCTTCAAGTCGGCCCCCACACAGAAGGCTTTGTTGCCCGCCCCGGTGAGCACGGCAACAAGGATGTCGGGGCGCGATCCGACCTCTCTGAGAACCTCGCGCAGGGACTCGGCTACTCCCGACGAGATCGCATTCAGGGCCTCGGGACGGTCGAGAGTCACGACGCCGATGTCGTCCTCCACTTGCAGCGAGACCAGGCTCATACGGGCGGAACGCCTCGCAGACCGCGGGCGCGCCCCGTCTCTATTTGAGCTGCGCCGAGCCGGCGGGAGATCTCCGCTCTCAACTCGTCGGGCTGGACCACCGCATCGATCACGTTGTCCGAGGCGAGGCGCACGAGGTCGATGTCCGACTCGTACTCGGCGCGTTTGCTCGCCACGAAGGCGGCGCGCTCGTCAGGATCTTCTATGGCGTGAATCTTGTTGTAGTAGACCGCGCTGACGGCCGGCTCGGGCCCCATAACCGCGATGCGGGCGGTCGGGAGTGCGATGGTCGCTTCGGGCTCGAAACCCGGGCCCGCCATGGCGTAGAGGCCTGCTCCATAGGCTTTTCTCACGACCACACAGAGCTTCGGTGTGGTGGCCTGCGAGACCGCAGTGATCATCTTCGCCCCGTGCCTGATGATCCCCCCGCGCTCGACATCGGTGCCGATCATGAACCCGGGCACATCGGCGAGGAACAGCAGCGGGAGGTTGAACGCGTCGCACAGCCAGATGAAACGCGCGGCCTTATCGGCCGAGTCGATGAAGAGCACGCCCCCCTTCTGCTGCGGTTGGTTTGCGACGATGCCCACGAGGCGGCCCTCGATGCGAGCCAGCCCGGTAATGAGCTCCGGCGCAAAGCCCGGTTTGATCTCGAACAAAGACTCCTCGTCAACGATGCCCGCGATGAGCTCGAACATGTCGAAGGCTCGGCTCTCGTCGTCGGGCACAATCCCCGCAAGCGAGCCGCTAAAGGCAGGGGGCCGGGCCTGAAAGCTCGGCGCCGCCATCTCGAAGGACTGCGGGAAGTAGGAGAGGTAGGCGCGCGCCGCTTCGATCGCCGCTTTGTCGTCCGACAGCAACAGGTCGCCGCAGCCGGAGACCTCGCAGTGCATACGCGCCCCGCCCATCTCTTCGAGCGTGACCTTCTCGCCGACGACCTCCTCGGCCATGCGCGGCGACCCCAGATACATCGATGCGTTGTGCTCGACCATGAACACAACGTCGCAGAACGCGGGGATATAAGCGCCGCCGGCGGCCGAAGGGCCGAACAGACAACAGATCTGCGGGATGCGCCCGGATGCCTGGACCTGGTTGTAGAAGATCTTTCCCGCCCCGCGCCGGCCCGGGAAGAGATCGACCTGGTCGGTGATGCGGGCGCCGGCGGAATCGACGAGATAGAGGATCGGGTGGGAGTGCTTGCGGGCGAGCTCGATGATCCGAATGATCTTCTCGACCGTCCGGGCCCCCCACGAGCCGGCCTTGACCGTGGCGTCGTTCGCCATGACCGCCACCGGGCGACCGTCGATGCGACCCACTCCTGTGACGACTCCATCGGCGGGAAGATCGCCGCTCAGGGCGTTGACCAGAAGTCCGTCTTCGGCGAAGCCGTCCATCGAGTCGAGCAGCAGCGCCAACCTCTCGCGCACGAACAGCTTGTTCTGCTCCGCGAGCCGCGAGTGGTATTTCTCGGCCCCCCCTTGCTTCGCGCGCAAGGAGAGCTCGGCGAGGTTCGAAAGCCGGGGGCCGGGATCGGTCATCGTGGCAATCGATCCTAGCGTCGAGTGGTCACCAGATGCTCAATATGGCCATCACCCAGCCACCACTCGGCACCGGTCTAAGTGTTCCAGGCGAGGATCGCCCTGGTGTCGCGCTCAAAACCGAGCCGGCTCACCGTCGCCGTCTGCAGGATTAGATGAGCACCGCCCGAGACCTCGAGCCCGATCCAGCGCGCCGCCAGCGCCCGCAGAATGTGGCCGTGGGCGAATAGCAGGGTGTCACCGGCGGCGTTGGCCGCCTGTTCGATGAGAGAGTCCACCCGGGCGCGCACCTCCTCCGCGGTCTTGCCGCCTTGGGGGCCGTCGCGCCAGACGGTCCACCCGGGACGGTCTTGCCGGATCTCCTCGGTGGTGAGCCCTTCGTCGTCGCCGTAGCGCCACTCGAAGAGGTCGTCGGTGACCTCGGCTCGATCGGCAAAGCCGGCCAGCTCACAGGTCTCGCGCGCGCGGCGCAGCGGGCTGACCAGAACCAGGGCGAACGCGAGACCCTCGAGCTTGGGAGCAAGCGTTCTTGCCCGCCCGCGGCCGCGCTCGGTCAACGGAAGATCGGTGGTGGAGGTGTGCTTCTTGGCCTCGCTCCACTCGGTCTCGCCGTGACGGATCAGGACGATTTCGTGGAGGCCGGGCTTGGTCATAACGGCCATTGTCGCCCGTCAGGGGGCCGAGCTAGGTCTGCGTCACGGCCTTCAGCGCGCGGCGCACCGAGTCGTACGCGTGGGATGGCTTGACGCCGAGCTGTACCGCGCGAATCGCAAAGAGTTGGGCGGCGGCATCAAGCTCGCCGTTATCGGCGCTCGTAACAGTTTTTTCCACGAACGTTCCATGTCTCCCCCGCGTGGTGATAATGCCCGCCTGCTCGAGCTCGCGGTAAGCGCGCGCGACGGTTCCGCCCGCAAGACCGAGGTCGGAAGCGAGCTGTCGGATCGCCGGCAGTCTCGTCCCCTCGGGCAGCACACCGCTGACGGCCATGGTGGCGATCTGCGAACGGATCTGCTCGTAGGGCGGAATGTGCCCGGCGGGTTCGATGCGCAGGATCATCGAACGAGAACCTCGTCTGTTCCAGGATGCAGCTCGCGTCGCTGGAACGGCCGGGTGAGGTGAATCCATGATCCGAGCGCGCAGCCGAAGAGGACGACTGCCGTGCTACCGAGCGACCAGGCAACCAGGCTGTTGTTGAAGGTGCCGGCGACCTCACCCAACATGACAGAGGCGACGAGCAATTCCAAAGCCAGGCCCGCACCCGCCAGGGCATGAATCGATGCCGAGCGGATGGCGTCGTCGGCGCGCACGAGATCGAGGTTGACCGCCGGTTGGCGGCGCGCAACGATGTAGCGCTGGAACAGCTCCACGGTTAACCACACTCCGACGATCATCACCACCAGCACAACCGTCGGAGGAGGCGCGTCCGGCCCGGCGCTAGCGCGAACGGGAAGCGTGTTGTACCAGAGGGTCAGCCCCAGTCCCAGGCTCGCGCAGACAGGCAAGGAGATGCGATACCAGAGGGCCAGGTAGTCGCTCACCGACCGAGGAACGAGCGACGCGCTTGGAAACTCGCCCTGTGGCCGGTTGAAGCTGAGCTCCGCAACTAGCGCTCCCAGCAAATAGCCGAGCAGCGCATCGAACAAGCCGAAGTCGAACGGCTTCGGCAATGCGCCGGCGATCCACGGAAGGAACAATCCGACGAGGACTCCGATAAGCCGGAAGACACGAGTGCGCCCGAGGTAGGAGGCTACATAGGCCCGGTTACCGGGCGTCAACTGCAGTCCCGAATTCCGGGCCCAGCTCTCGACCGACTGCCGCCTTTCCGACCGCCGCCACAGCACAATCGCACCTCCTACGAGGGCCGCGAGCACGGCGATCTCAATCCCACCCAACATCAACTGACTCCCTTCTTTGTATCAATGTATCGATACAATAGATCGATCGGGACAGTCCTGTCAAGGCGGTTTGGATGTCGAGCGCACGGCACGGCGCAGCTCGGCGAAGACCTCGGCCAGGGCATCCACCTGATAGTGGGCGTTGAGGCCCGAAGGGTTGGGCAAGAGCCACAGCCGCGTGTCCCCGATTAGATCCCGCTGCTCACCGACCACGGCGGCGGGAGCCGAGAAGGCCATCCGGTAAGCGCCCAGGCCCAGGAACGCGACGACCTGTGGCCTGAGCCTCCGCACCTTGCGCCGCAGGGCTCGGGCGCCGTCTTTGAGCTCGTCCCTTGAGATCTCCTCGGCGGTGGCGGTGGCGCGCCGCACCAGGTTCGTGATTCCCAGCCTTAGACAGAGGAGCTCGTCTTCCTCGAAGGCGGAGAGCCTCCGGTCGGTGAAGCCCGACAGGGAGAGTGCGGCCCAGAAACGGTTGCCGGGCCGCGCGAAGTGATGTCCCACCGCTCCCGAGTAGAGGCCGGGATTGATGCCGCAGAACAAAACTCTGAGGTCGGGAGCGACCACGTCGGGAACCAGGCGGCCGTGGGCGGCGGCGATCTGCTCCTTCGTGGGCCGCTCCGGCGCGCTCACGCCGAGCGCAGCCTCTCGATCTCCCCGGCATCGAGGACCCGGCTGCCCTCGGCGGTGTCGAGCACAAGCCCGCCTGCCCCATTCAGCGATGAGGCCAAACCTGAAACGAGCGCACCGCCCACACGTGCTTCCACGATCCGCCCCAACACCTCCGACAGAGCGGTTGCCTGCGCGATGATCTCGGCCCTTCCGTTCTCATCGTCGAGCCGGCCGCAGGCGATTTCCAGAGCCTGCAGGACGGAAACCGCGAGCTCGGCACGGTCCACCGACGCACCCTCCAGAGCCAGGCTTGTGGCGCGGCCCCCTAGCTCTTCCGGCAGCTTCGTCCACCTCACGTTGATGCCGATCCCGCATACGAATGCCGGAGCTCCATCGGTGCTCATGCGCCTTTCGAGCAATATTCCCGCGACCTTTTGGCCCGAGATCGTGACGTCGTTGGGCCATTTGAGGCGGCAGCCAAGTCCTGAGACCTCCTCGATGGCCTCGGCGGCCGCCACCCCGGCGGCCACGCTGAGAAGCCCGAAGCGATCGGGCGGCAGCAGGGGCCTCAACACCACCGACAGAGGCAGAATGGCGCCGGGCTCCGAGAGCCACGTTCGTCCGAGCCTGCCCCGACCGGCGCTTTGATGATCGGCGACGACGACGGCTCCCTCGGGCACTCCCTCCTCGGCCCACTCGAGCGCCTCGGAGTTCGTCGAAGCGATCTCCTCGAAGAACCTCAGGGGGCGACCCCAGTGTCCTCGCAGCGCGGCTTCGATGCGGGCGGCACTGAGATCCGAGGTCATTGCGCTCGTAGGATAGGTCGATGTTCACCAAGCTTCTGATTGCCAACCGCGGCGAGATTGCGGTGCGCGTGATTCGGGCGTGCCGCGACCTCGATATGAGCCCGGTGGCCGTCTACTCGGAGCTGGACGCCGACTCCCTGCACGTCGAGCTCGCGGACGAGGCCTACAACATCGGGCCCGGCCCCGCATCCGCGTCCTACCTCGACATCGCCTCGGTCCTCGAGGCGGCCCGGCGCTCGGGTGCCGAGGCGGTCCATCCCGGTTACGGCTTTCTGGCCGAGAACGCCGAGTTCGCCCGCGCCGTCGTCGACGCCGGCCTGGCTTGGGTCGGGCCTGACGCCTCCATCATCGCTTCGATGGGCGACAAGACCGCGGCCCGCCGAGCGGCAGCCGAAGCAGGAGTCGGCTGCGTTCCCGGCACGCCCGAGCCCGTGACGGACGCGTCGGAGGTTCAAGCCTTCTGCGACCGATACGGCCTTCCCGTCGCCATCAAGGCGGCGGCCGGCGGGGGCGGCAAGGGCTTTCGGGTGGTGCGCTCGGCTCGAGACATCCCGGAGGCGTTGGCGGGGGCCGCCCGCGAGGCCCAGGCGTATTTCTCCTCCGGGGACGTCTATCTCGAGAGCTACCTGGAGCGGCCACGCCACATCGAGGTGCAGGTGCTCGGAGAGGCGTCGGGGGCGATCCTGACCTTTCCCGAGCGAGACTGCTCTCTTCAGCGCCGCCACCAGAAGCTCCTCTAGGAGTCTCCTTCTCCGGCTCTTCAAGTGGACGTACGTCAGGCGATCATGGAGGCCGCGGCCAAGGTCTCGAAGCAGGTCGGCTACCGCAACGCAGGGACCTGCGAGTTCCTCCTGGACCGCGACGGCAAGTCCTTCTACTTCCTCGAGATGAACACCCGGCTCCAGGTCGAGCACCCCGTGACCGAGCTCGTTTGCGGCGTCGACCTCGTCACGGCTCAGATCCTCGTCGCCGCGGGGGAGCCCCTGGGCTTCGACCAGGACGACATCGCGCTGTCGGGCCACGCCATCGAGTGCCGCATCAACGCCGAGGACCCGGCCCTCAACTTCATGCCTGCCCCCGGCGTCATCTCTTCGTATCAGGAGCCCGGCGGTCCCGGTATCCGGGTCGATTCGGGGGCTCGAGCCGGAGCCGCAGTCCCCGGTGCCTACGATCCGCTAATCGCCAAGCTGATAGCACACGGGCCCACCCGCTCGCAGGCGATCGCCCGACTATCGAGAGCCGTCAACGAGTTCCATGTCGGCGGAATCAAGACGACGCTCGAGTGGCACCGGCTCGCGCTGGCCGACGAGCGTTTCCTCACAGGCGCATACGACACTGCGACCGTCGAACATGACATGGAGCCCGGCGAGCCAAGTCCCATCGACTCGACGGGTGGCGCCCCCGGTGACGACGCGGTCGTACGCCGTTTCGGCATCGAGATCGACGGCAAGCGGTTCGCGGTCGTGGCGCGCGAACGCTCCTCCGGCGGCCGCAGGCTCTCCAAACCCCCACGCCCACAGATCGGAGGGCACGTCGGTGCCCACGCCTCGGACATCCTCAAAGCGCCGATGCAAGGAACGATCCTCAAGTTGCTGGTCTCGGCCGGCGACGAGGTAAAGGCTGGAGAGTCGGTGTGCGTACTCGAAGCCATGAAGATGGAGAATTCGATATTGACGCATCGCGACGGAATCGTGGGGGAGCTGAGAGTTGCCGAAGGGCAGTCGGTCGAGCCGGGCGCAGTCATCGCCGTCATCACCTGAGGGAGTCGCCATTCGGCCGATCAGACAGGAAGAGCATGCGGCCGCCGGCGAGCTGACGGTCGCGGCATACCTCAGCCCGCCCACAGCCGACGACCCGCCCCAAGACCTCTGCGACTACCTCGACGAGCTGCGCGACGTGAGTGCCCGCGACCGAGACGCACTCGTGCTGGTGGCATTGAGCGGCGACGAGATACTCGGCTGTGTCACATATGTCGCCACTCCTCAGAGTCCCTTTGCGGAGTTCGACGATCCCGAAGCGGGTGGGATTCGCATGCTGGCGGTGGCTGCGGGGGCACGCGGCCGAGGGATGGGGGCCGCGCTGGTACAGGAATGCATCGCTCGGGCGCGCTCCGAGGGCAAGCGCCGAATCATCTTGCACACGACGCGCTGGATGCACGCCGCTCACCGTCTCTACTCGGGGCTCGGCTTCGAGCGCACGAAGAGACTGGACATCGACTTGCCCCAGGTCTACTTGGTCGCGTTCGTTCTGGAGCTCTGAGGCCCAGGCCGAGGGCTGGGGACGAAACGGGGCTATCGGCGCGTTCTGTACAAAAGCAGCCGGACAGGTGGAACCTGACGGCGCGGCCGTGACCTAGATCGACCCTCTTCCCTTTTACTGCCAGGGAGGGCAGACTGAGAGTCATGGGGAATGGGACCTCACGCACACGGGCGTCCAGAATCGCCACTCTGCCGCTGCTCTTGCTGGCCGCTTTCGTGATCGCGTTGCTGCTAAAGGCATTCGTGGTCCAGGCCTTCTTCATCCCCTCCGAGTCCATGCTCCCGACCCTGCACAAGGGGGATCGAGTGTTGGTCGAGCGCGTGGGCTACCGCCTCTACCCTCCTCAGCGCAAAGACGTCCTCGTCTTCGGTAGCGGCAGCCCGGCCCCCGCGCTCTCCCTAGGGGACAAGGCCGTGGCGTTGGTCAAGGGCTTGGCGGGAGGTGACCGCACCTACGTTATCAAGCGGGTGGTCGCGGTCGCGGGGGACACGATCTCCTACAAGGGAGTGCCGCGCGTGCTGACGGTGGAAGGACGCACGATCAGCGAGCCGTACCTGAAAGAGAAGGACAAGACCAGCCTCACGGTCACGCCCGGGACCTGTGGATCGATGGGACTGTACGTCTCCGCTTCTGCGTGTCTCGTACCGGAGGGCATGGTGTTCGTGATGGGCGACAACCGCAACCATTCCGAGGACTCCCGCGTGATCGGGCCGGTGCCGCTCGAAGATGTCGTGGGCCGGGCGTTCCTGCTGGCGTGGCCACCAGCGAACTTCCACTCTCTGCAGCCGTAGGCCGCTCAGCGGGGTCCAGGCTGAACTAAGGTAAGAATTCCATGCATCTGCCTTCCGGACTCGACGACTTGCCCCTTCACCGGGCGAAGCTCCAGGCCGCGAGCGCATTTGCCCGGACCATGCCCGGAGTCATCGGGGTGGTGGTGTCGGGGTCGCTGGCGACGGGGACGGCCGACGCCTATTCGGACCTCGATCTCAAGATCGTCACACGGGACAACATGCACGGCGAGGCCGCTAACCACCTCGATGCACTGATTGATGCCTGCGGTGTGCCGGTGGCTCGTTTCACCGCCGAGCACGTGGGGCATCCCGGCATGCTGATCGTGCTCTACGACGACCTCATCCACATCGACTTCTACCTGGTCCGGCTCGGCGAACTGGCCGACAAGAACGGGGGCACGGCGAGCTGGGTGTTGTGGTCGGAGGACGACGGCATCGCAGTGGCCCTTGGGGGGCGGGCCGATGCTGCCGGGGTTGACCTGACTTGGTTCGAAGCCCGTATGTGGACCTGGGTCTGGTACACACACTCCAAGATCCTGCGGGGCGAGCTCTACGAAGCTCTCGATGCGCTGCAGTACCTGCGCGGCAACGTGCTGTTCTCACTCCTTGCCGAAACCGCGGGGATCAGGCCGCCCTATGGATCGCGCCGAGCAGAGCAGCATGTGGGCGAGCTCGGCCCTCTATTCGCCCGAACCGTTCCGGCTCTCGAGCGCGACATGGTCATGGATGCATTGCGGGCTACCGTCGAGCTCTATCTGATACTCGCCGATCCGCTTCTCGAGCAGCGCGACCTGGAACGCGACGAAGACGCTCGCGCGGTGGTGCTGGCCAAACTGCGGTATGAGCGTCCGGTCACAGGGAGAATGACATGAAAACGCATACCGTCTACAAGACTTTCAAGACCAAAGGCCGGCGTGAGTTCGTGCGCATCACCGAGGATGTCGCCGCAACCGTCCAGGAGTCGGGGATCGCAGAGGGCATGGTGCTGGTATCGGCCATGCACATCACTGCGGGCGTATGGATCAACGACGACGAGCCGGGCATTCAGGAGGACGTGCTCGAGTGGCTCGACAAGATCGCTCCTCCGTCGTGGAAGGCGCCGGGCGGCGAGGTGGCGGCGGCATTGAGCCCCGACCCCGGCGACTATCGCCACCACCGCGGCGGCGAGGACAACGGCGACGCCCATCTCAAGAACCTGCTCGTCCACCATCAGGTCATCGTCCCGGTGACCGAGGGAAAACTCGATCTCGGGCCGTGGCAGGCGATCTTCTACTGCGAGTTCGACGGTCGGCGCAGCAAGAGGCTGGTGATCAAAGTCCTGGGCGAATAGAGCCACGCAGCCGCCCACCACCGAACCTTGTCGCTGCAACCACACCAGATGTGGGCAGGGCTACAAGGTTTGACTCAGAGCTGCAGCCGACCCAGCTACAAGCCGGTGAAACGGATGCCCGCCCGGTCGGTCTTGTACCGGCGGTTGATGCCGATAAGCAACGAGGTGATGGGCTCGACGACGCGGGCGTTCTCAAGCGGCCCCGCGTCCACGAAACCGAGCTTCGGGATCGCCTCCACCAGCTCGCGGACGACCGCCTTGCCGGCCTTGGGCCCGCACACTGGGACATCGCCGTCCAAGGGTTTGTCGAGATCCTCCAGAGCCGAGGCAGACAGCGTGTGGAAAGCCGCGCACAGGGTCGTTCCCTCCGGGACGAGGGAGGCCGCCAGCTGGGCGGCCGACCCCTCCCACACACCGAGGACGTGCGTCGCCTTACCCCCCACCGCGGCCTCGACCGGCACGGTGCAGTCGACCACCACGGCATTCGGCCTGAGCCCTGTGGCCAGTGACTTGTAGATGGCGGCCTGGCCTGAGAAGGGCACCGCGACCACCACCGTGCTGCAGCCGGCTGCGGCCTCTGCGTTCAACAGGCCCGAGATCTGTGCCTCCCCTACACGTTCACGCAAACGGGCGGCTGCGTCCTCCGCTCGGCCCTGATCCCGGGAGCCGATCACGACCTCCATCCCGGCGGAGGCCCACCTGAGCGCCAGACCGAAACCCTCGGCCCCGGTACCACCGATCACCGCCACACGCTCGACCACCACTAGAGACTCGCCGGCCGGTACTCGCCGAACACGCCACGCAGCCTGTCCGAGACTTCTCCGAGCGTGGCGTAGGCGGCCAGCGCATCCCTCATTGGGTAGAGCAGGTTGTCGTTGCCTCGAGCGGCGTCCTCGAGCTCTCTCAACGCCTTACGAACTGCATCTTCGTCCCGGCCCGCACGCACGTCGGCCAACCTAGCCTTCTGCGCGTGCAGCAGCGCTTCGTCCATCTCCAGAAGCTCGACCGTCTCCTCGAGCTCTCCTTGAAACTTGTTCATGCCCACGACCGACCGGCCTCCGCTCTCGAGTTCCCGGGCGATACGGTAGGCCGAGTCCTCGATCTCGCGCTTCATGTATCCAGACTCGATGGCCTCTACCGCGCCCCCGAGCTCGTCGATGCGCTCGATGTAGGCGCGCGCTTCCTCCTCGATGCCATCGGTCAGCGCTTCTACGAAATAGGACCCGCCGAGCGGGTCGGCCGAGTCGACGACCGAAGACTCAAACGCGACCACCTGTTGTGTGCGCAAGGCGATCATGGCCGATCTCTCAGAGGGCAATGCCAGCGCCTCATCGTATGCGTTGGTGTGCAACGACTGCGTCCCTCCAAGCACCGCGGCAAGAGCTTCCAGTGCGGTTCGCACGATGTTGTTCTCCGGCTGCTGCGCGGTAAGCGTGGCGCCGCCCGTCTGCGTATGGAAGCGAAGCATCATTGAACGCTCGTTGGAGGCCCCGAAACGCTGCTTCATTATCACCGCCCACAGCCTGCGGGCGGCACGAAACTTCGCTACCTCTTCGAAGAAGTTCATGTGGCAAGCGAAAAAGAATGACAGGCGGGGGCCGAAATCGTCCACTTCGAGCCCCGCCTCGAGCGCGGCCTCGACGTAGGCAATCGCGTCGGCAAGCGTGAAGGCCACTTCCTGCACGGCAGTGCACCCCGCTTCGCGCATGTGATAGCCGGAGATCGAGATCGTGTTCCACCGCGGCAGCCTATCCTTGCAGTAGGAGAACAGGTCGGTTGCGATCCGCATCGAAGGTTTGGGAGGATAGATATAGGTGCCGCGGGCGATGTACTCCTTCAAGATGTCGTTCTGAGTCGTGCCACTCAGATGCTCGCCGTCCACTCCTTGTTTCGCAGCAACGAGCTCGTAAAGCAGCAACAAGATCGCAGCGGTTGAGTTGATGGTCATGGAGGTCGATACTTCGCTCAAGGGGATCCCATCGAGCAGCAGCTCCATGTCGGCGAGCGAGTCGATGGCGACGCCGACCCGGCCGACCTCGGCTTCGGCCAGCGGATGATCGGAGTCATAGCCCATCTGTGTCGGCAGGTCGAACGCCACCGACAGCCCCGTCTGTCCCGCGCCCAGGAGGTATCGAAAGCGAGCGTTGGTCTGTGCGGCCGAGCCAAAGCCGGCGTACTGGCGCATGGTCCACAGTCGGGAGCGGTACATCTCCGGGTGGATCCCGCGAGTGTATGGATACTCACCGGGAGGGCTGAGCGCCGGCCGCTCAGAGGGTCCGTATACGGGCTCGACGACGATGCCCGAGTCGGTGATGCGCTGGTCGCTCACCCCTCGATGCTACCCGCGGCCGGTCTGCTGCCCCGCTGACGGACACTGGAGATCCCAGCCGCTTTGCTTCGAACGTTTGCGAGAGGCAGCCCCGGCGGACCATTGTGGTCGTGAGGCGAACTCCACGGTTAGGATTTATCCATATGGCGACCGTGGAAGACATCTACCGAAAGCACAAACCCAAGGCGTTCTCCCCCGGCCGCCGGCCCTCCTCGACAGAGGTGTGGTGGTGGTTCTTCATGCGAGTGTCGGGGGTCATCCTTCTGTTCTTGGTGCTCATCCACCTCTACGTCATGCATCTGGTGGGCTCAGGGGTGGAGAGAGTCGACTTCGACTTCGTCGCCGAACGCTGGGCCAACGTCGGCTGGCGGGCGTTCGACTGGGTCCTCTTGGTGCTCGCTCTGCTTCACGGGGTCAACGGGCTGCGCATCATCATCGACGACTACATCCGCTCCCCGGGGCTCAGAACGGCGGTCAAGGGAACGCTCTACGGGCTGACCGCGATCCTGATGATCATGGGCACGACCGTGGTCGTCGCCTTCGACGCCGGCGTATCAGGCTGATGGCACAGATCCACGAATACGACGCCGTGATCGTCGGCGCCGGAGGGGCTGGTCTGCGCGCCGCGCTGGAGGCGGGAAGGCGCGTCAAGACCGCGGTTGTGTCCAAGCTCTATCCCACCCGCTCCCACACCGGCGCCGCCCAGGGAGGCATGTGCGCCGCTCTCGCCAACGTCGAAGAGGACTCGTGGGAATGGCACGCCTTCGACACGGTCAAGGGCTCGGACTTCCTCGCCGACCAGGATGCGGTCGACATCATGTGCAAGGAGGCCGTCGACTCCGTGCTCGAGCTCGAGCGCATGGGCCTGCCTTTCGACCGGACGCCCGAAGGAAAGATCGACCAGCGCCGGTTCGGCGGGCACACCAGCAACCACGGAGAGGCTCCCGTCAAGCGAGCCTGCTACGCAGCCGACCGCACCGGCCACATGATCCTGCAAACACTTTTTCAGCAGTGCACCAAGTTCGGGGTCGAGTTCTACAACGAGTTCTTCGTTCTCGACTTGGTGATGGACGACGGGGTCTGCTGCGGAATCGTCGCCTACGAGCTCGCCACCGGGCAACTTCACATCTTTCACTGCAAGTCGGTCCTGTTCGCCACCGGTGGCTACGGCAAGATGTTCAAGATCACCTCCAACGCCCACACTCTCACTGGGGACGGGCCCGGAGTCGTCTACCGGGCGGGGTTGCCGCTGGAGGACATGGAGTTCTATCAATTTCATCCCACCGGGCTCTACCGGCTCGGCATTCTCCTATCGGAGGCGGCGCGCGGCGAAGGAGCCATCCTCAGGAACGGTGACGGCGAGCGCTTCATGGAGCGCTACGCCCCCACCATCAAGGATCTGGCGCCCCGCGACATGGTGTCGCGCGCAGAGTTCTTCGAGATCAAGGAGGGCCGCGGGGCGGGGCCCGACAAGGACTGCATCCTCCTCGATTTGACCGAGGTGGATCCCGAAGTCATCGAGAAGAAGCTGCCCGACATCACCGAGTTCGCCCGCACGTATCTGGACGTCGATCCCGTCAAGGAAGGCGTTCCCATCGTGCCCACCGCGCACTACGCCATGGGCGGGATACCCACCAGCGTTCAAGCCGAGGTCCTCGCCGACCACACCGGCGCCATAGTGTCGGGCTTCTATGCGGCCGGCGAGTGCGCCTGCGTGTCCGTTCACGGCGCCAACCGCCTGGGCACCAACTCGCTGCTCGACATCGTCGTGTTCGGCCGGCGAGGCGGCATCGCCATGGCCGAGTATTCCTCGACTCATCCGCTCCCTAAACTGCCGGAGGGGGCCGAGAAACGCTCGGAGGAGTGGATCGCGTCGCTGTGCGACGGCGGCTCGGAAGAATCGACCGCCTCCATCAGGGCGACGCTTCAGGAGGAGATGATGGACAAGGCCTCGGTCGTGCGCACCGAGGACTCGCTGAGCTCCGTTCTCTCGACGATTACCGAGCTGCGCAAGCGCTATGAGGTCTGCCGAGTGAAGGACCGCAGCAGGATCTTCAACACCGAACTGATCGAGCACATCGAGCTCGGCTTCCTGCTCGACATGGCCGAAGCGCTGGTGGTCGCCGCCCGCGCTCGCACCGAGAGCCGCGGCGGGCATTACCGCGAGGACCACGAGATGCGCGAGGACGATCATTGGCTCAAGCACTCATTTATCACCAGAACCGCGGAGGGAGACACGAAGCTTCGCCACAAGGACGTCACCATGGGGCGCTACGAGCCCGTTGAAAGGAAGTACTGACACATTGAACGTCGACCTCAACCTGCTGCGCTACAACCCGGAGTTCGATTCCCAGCCTCACTTCGAGAGCTACCGCGTCGAGGCGGACCCGATGGAGCGCCTGTTGGACTGCCTCCACAAGGTCAAGTGGGAGCTGGATTCCTCACTGGCGCTGCGCTTCTCCTGCGCGCACGGAGTGTGCGGCTCCGATGCCATGGTCGTAAACGGTGTCAATGTGCTGGCTTGCAAGGTCCTCATCAAGGACCTCAAGCAGCCGATTACAGTCGAGCCCCTTCGGGGTCTTTCGGTGCTCAAGGACTTCATCGTCGACATGGAGCCTTTCTTCGCCGGTTACAAGGCGGTCAAGCCATGGCTCATCGTCGATGAATCCGAGCACGAGCCCGCACGCGAGCGCATCCAGTCTCAGGAAGAGCGCGACCGCTTCGACGACACCACCAAATGCATCCTCTGCGCTGCCTGCACAACCGCGTGTCCAATCTTCTGGTCCGACGAGGAATACGTCGGCCCCGCCGCGATTGTCAACGCGCATCGCTTCATCTTCGACTCACGTGACACAGGAGGTGACGAGCGCCTTGAGATACTCTCGCAGCGGGACGGCGCCTACAAATGCCGGACCGCGTTCAACTGTACGCAGGCATGCCCGCGTGGGATAAAGGTCACCAAGGCGATCCAAGAAGTAAAGCGCGTCGCACTTTACAGGTCGTTTTAGGACCGGTGCGACGATGTTTCGCAAGATCATCGTCGCGTTACTTCTAGCGGTACTCGCCTATCCCGCCACGCTTGCATTCCTCGTCTGGGACCAGTCTCACCACGACGAGGTTCGCTCGGCCGAGTCCATCGTGGTGCTCGGCGCCGCGCCGTCCGACGGCGTGCCTTCTCCGATGTTCGAAGCACGACTCGAGCAAGCCGCCCACCTCTTCGACACCGATGTCTCGGACACGATCATCGTGACCGGTGGAAAGCAGCCGGGGGACCGCTTCACCGAGTCCGAGGCAGGCGAGGCCTACTTGATCGAGCAAGGAATCCCCGCACAGAGGATCCTCCTCGAGGAGCGAGGAACAACGACATTGGAGAGCCTGCGGGGCGTCGCTGAGATCGCCGAGCAACAGGGCATCGACTCGGTCCTATTGGTTTCGGACCCGCTGCACTCGAGACGCATAAAGACGATGGCGCTGGACCTCGGCTTCGAGGGCGCCTATACGAGCCCCGCCTCCTACGTAGAGCTCAACCGCAGCCGCGCCACAAAGGCCCGTGAGCTGGTGCACGAGGTCGCCTCGCTGCTGGCATATCAATGGCTCGACCGGTGAGAGCGGGAGGCTGGGAGTAGACAGTCGCACATCAGCCACCTTTTCCGGTGGTTAACGGTAGACGTCGCACATCAACGACCGAGGCCGGGCGGGGCGGCCTGGGTGGGGCAGGTCAGACCCGCATCGTGATCGTCCCGGCCCCCTCGAAGGTCACGGGCGTAACCAGCCGCTCGAGTTCACCATCGAGGTTGAACTCCATGGGGGGGTCACTCGAGATTTCAATGCGCGCAGCCCGGAGATTGGCCACCTCCTCGAGCGTGGTGTGGCGGCCGGATCGGACGGTGGCGGCGAGCTTGACGGCATCGCCGATACCCTCGGCGCTGAGGACGCAGGCGTCTAACAGGCCGTCTGAGGGATCGGCGCGCGGCCATACCCGCACGCCCCCTCCGCAGGTCTGCCCGTTCCCGACCCCGGCCGCGATGCAGTCGTCCAGCTCCTTGCCGTTGATCGTCACTCGATAGCGAGTCATGTCCGCGGCCCCCTTGGCTCCTCCGATGACGAATGCGAGGGGGCCCACCTTGCGCTTGAGATCCTCGTTGATGGCCTCGTTGACCGCGACCGGGAAACCGCCCATACAGGCATTGACGAAGAGGCGGTCGACACCCTCACCGCGAGCCCGCCACACATCTATCGAACGTTTGCTGCCCGAGATCACTGCTCTCGCCGCCTCGAGTGGGTCGCGCGCTATCTCCAAGGTACGAGCGAGGTCGTTGCCGGTGCCCATAGGCACGAGCGCAAGTTTCACCGCGCCGAGCTCATCGCGGAGCGCGTTCACGGTGCAGTTAACGGTTCCGTCCCCACCCGCCACCACTAGAAGGTCGGCGTCATGCGCGGCGTGGGAGACCTCCTCGTCGAACGACTCGAGCGAGCTGGGAACGAGCGAGGTTACCGACCCGAGGGTCGAGAGCTCCTGGGCGATGGAATCGACCACCTGAGAGTCAGAGCTTCCCGAGGACTCGTTGCAGAGCAGAAGAATCCGCATCGCAGAAGATTACGGCGAACTCGAGAGCCGGTAGTCGATCGCACACTTGAGCGCCTGGGTACCCAAACGGTACTTCCAAGCGCACTAGGGCGTGTGAGCACTTCTGGCCGAAATCAGGCCGAGAGGAGCACCGGGTCCGTGGTGGGCTGCGGCGCCCCACCATCACGCTCGACCGTCACCGCCGCCCGCTTGAAACCCTCGAGCGAATCAGGCGACCGGACGATAGCGACTCTGTCTGTCACTTCGAAGGTGCCGGCGCTGATCTTCTCGCAGGCAGGATCGGCAACCTGCGCACATGACCCGCGCATCAGCCAGAGCTGATAGTCGCGACCCTCCTCGGCCTCAGCCAGCCCTCGGGAGATGAACACCATCCCGCCATCCGGAGTGGTCAGCATCTTGGCGGCGGCGCGCCCCTCGCCCTTCAAGGTGAAGTCCGCCTTCACTTTCCACAGCGCCTCGGACAGGCGCTTTGTGCTCGCCAGATCGCTGCGCGCGTCCACGAAACCGGCCGCCATCACTGCGGTCGCCAACAGCAGGGCAGCGGCCGCCAGGGCGGGAGCCCACGAAAACGAGAACCTCCGCTTCGATGGCGCCGGGACTGTCTCGGCGGGCCTCTCGGCCGCGACCTGAGCCATGACTCTTTCGGCGAAACCGGAGGGCAGAGGAACGGGGACGACCGCGAAGGCGAGGTCGTCCACCGCCGTCTGGATGGAATCGAGTTCCGCCGTGCATTCATCACAGCTCATGATGTGTACGCGGATGGCGTCCATCTCGTCGGCCGGAACCGCCCCTACCGCATAGGGAGCGACCAGGGCCTTGAGTTCCTCGTGGGAACGGTCCATGCTCATGCCTCGCTCGCGAGTAGCTGTCGGAGCCGCAGCAGCCCGTCTCGCAGCCTCGTCTTGGCAGTACCCTCGGGCACGCCGAGCTCTACCGCCACCTCTCGATAAGTGCGGCCCCCGAAATAGGCGAGCACAACGGCCTCGCGCTGCATGTCTGAGAGTTGTGTGAGCGCGTCTTTCACCTGTTCGCGATCATCGACGGACCCGAGCCCGTCCTCGGATGAGTCCACCACGGTCCTCGCCCCGAACTCGGCGGCGAGCGAATCCCGACGCCGCCGCACCGATTCCTCCCTGCGGACGAGATCCACGCTCTTGTTTCGAGCCACACCAACGAGAAAACTGCCCAGGGCTCCCTTCCGTGAGTCGAAGGCTCCCGGGCGGCGCCACAGGCTTAGAAAGGTGTCCTGAGCAACCTCTTCGGCGAGGTTTGGATCATTCACGATCCGTTTCGCCATCCCAAACACCACCCCTCCGTAGGTTTCTATAGCTTCACGCAGCGCCTCCTCGTCACGAGCCACCAGCCTCTCGACGAGAGTCATATCGCCCTCGAGATCCATAGTGAAAATCGTAGGCCACGCGGCCTCATCGTGCTCGAGTAGACCGTTCTAGAGATGGTTCGGCCCCAGGTCCGTTCGCGGATTGCAGAAACCTCCCGCGGAGCCTAGAACAGGGCGCGCGACAGCGCCCGGCGGGTGGAGAGAAGTCGGGGGTCGTCCGGCGGCAGCGCATCCATGAGCCCTACGAGATGGCGCCGCGCCTCTTCTCGATCCGGCTCGGAGCTGGTCCGGACGACGTCCAGCAGACGCTCCAACGCCTTCTCCAGGCGACCCGAGGCGGCCTCGACGTCGGCCAGTCGTATCAGGAGATCCACGTCGGAGGGATTCTCGTCGAGCTTGCGCCTGAGCTCTGCCTCGTCGAGCCCCTCCGCACGAAGGGCGAGCTCGACGCGAGCGAGCCCCGCACGAACCTCAGAGCGCGCCGGTTCCATGTTCAGCACGCTCCTGTAGCCGTCCGCCGCTTCACGCAGCCTGCCGCCTGCCTCCAGTCGGGAGGCCTCCTCGAACTCGAGATCTGCCGGCGAGGGCCCCAAGCCCTGAAGCCAGGCCCGCACCTGAGGCTCGGGAAGGGCCCCGGTGAACTCCGCCACCGGGCGGGCGTCCTTGAAAGCCTTGACTGAAGGGATCCCCCGGACTCCGAAGGTTTGGGCGAGCATCGGATTCTTGTCGACGTCCACTTTGGCGAGAGTCCAGGAACCATCGGCCTCGGTGGCGAGCCTTTCGAGAACCGGCCCCAGCGATCGGCACGGCCCGCACCACTCTGCCCAGAAGTCGACCACTACCGGCGCCTCGTGCGAGCGCTCGAGGACCTCCACCTCGAAGGTCGCGTCATCCACTTCCATGGTGGGAGTCACGAGGGGCGGTGTGCCTCCAGCTCCTTGCATTTGGAGCGGATCGCCTCGGCCGCCTCTTTCAACTGGTCGCTCTCGTCTTCGTTGAGCTCGAGTTCGAGCTCAACTATTTCCACGACGCCGGAGATGCCGAGGCGTGCAGGAACTCCCAGATAGACATCGGAGATCCCGTACTCACCGGTGGTCCAGGCACAGGTGGGAAAAACCTCCCCAGAGTCACTCAAAATTGCATTCACCATCGCAGCAGCCGCAGATGACGGCGCATAGAAAGCACTGCCCTTCTTGAGATAACCGACGATCTCGGCCCCTGCATCGCGCGTACGGGCGAAGAGGTCCGACAGCCCTTTGTCGTCTATCAGCTCGGGGATTGGTCTGCCGTTGACGGTGGCGTGCCGAGGCAGCGCGACCATCTGATCGCCGTGAGAGCCAAGCGTCATCGCCTCAACAGATGCGGGCGGCACCGAGAGGCGTTCGGCGATAAAGAAGCGAAGGCGGCTCGAATCAAGCACGCCGGCCATCCCCATCACGCGCCCCTTGGGGAAACCCGAGACGAGGGAGGTGAGGTAGGTCATCTCGTCGAGCGGGTTCGAGACAACCACGAGCACAGCCTCGGGCGAATGCTTTGCGATCTGCTCGCTTACTCCGGACACAATCTCAGCATTCTTTTCGAGCAGATCCATACGGCTCATACCGGGCTTGCGGGGGAGACCGGCGGTGATCACCACGACGTCCGAGGAAGCTGTGTCGGCATAGTCGTTGGTCCCCACAACCGTCGCCTCGAAGCCCTCCACCGGCGCCGATTGATTGAGGTCGAGCGCAAGGCCCTGAGGAAGTCCCTCGACTATGTCAATCAACACGACCTCGTCGGCAACATCCTTCTCCGCGATCCGGCGCGCGGTGTTGGAGCCGACATTTCCTGCACCTACGACCGTAGCCTTGGTCACTTTCCTAAACTCTCCTTCTGTCGCAGGTCTCAGTGTCGCAGGTGGTCTCAGCGACTGCTCTCGAGTTTTGTGATGACGGCGTCCGCCACTTCAGACGTACCCACTGCGCTGGGATCGTCGCGGTTGGGCTTCATGTCGTAGGTGACGCTGTTGCCCTCCTCGATCACTCCTGCGATGGCGGATTCCAGGCGCTCGGCCGCTTGCATCTCCTCGAGGTGTTGCAGCATCAGAACACCGGACAGCATCATCGCCATGGGATTGACTTTGTTCTGACCCGTGTACTTGGGGGCCGAGCCGTGGGTGGGCTCGAACACCGCAGCTTCGTCACCTATGTTTCCTCCCGGCGCCACACCGAGACCTCCGATCAGCCCCGCCCCTAGATCCGAGATGATGTCCCCGTAGAGATTGGGAAGCACCAGCACGTCGTATAGCTCGGGCTTCTGGACGAGCTGCATGCACATATTGTCGACGATGCGATCTTCGAACTCGATGCCTGAGTCCGAGTACTCCTCGGCGACCTCGCGTGCAGTCTTCAGATAGAGTCCGTCGGAGAACTTCATGATGTTCGCCTTGTGCACGGCGGTGACCTTGGAACGCTTGTGCTTGATGGCATAGTCGAAGGCGCCCGAGACGATCCTGCGAGTCCCTGTGACCGATATCGGCTTGATCGAGATTCCGGAGTCGTCGCGAATGCGTCGACTGCCGAGGTCGGCGAGGAAGTCGATGAGCTTTCTGGCCTCGGCCGAGCCCTGCTCGAACTCGATCCCTGCGTAGAGGTCCTCATGGTTCTCGCGCACGACCACGAGATCGATGTTCTCGTAACGGGATCTCACGCCCGGGTAAGACTTACAAGGGCGCAGGCACATGTAGAGGTCGAGCTCCTTCCGCAAAGCCACGTTGACGCTCCTGAACCCGGTGCCGACGGGAGTGGTGATCGGGCCCTTGATGGCGACTCCGTTGGCCCGGATCGAGTCGAGGACCTGGTCCGGAAGGGGAGTGCCGAACTCGTCCATGACGTCCACGCCGGCGTGCTGCACGTCCCAGTCGAAGCTCACGCCGGTGGCGTCCAGGACTCGCCGGGTCGCCTCGGAGATCTCGGGGCCGGTCCCGTCTCCGGGGATGAGGGTCACGCGGTGGGTCTTGTCGCTCAATTCTCTATCACTCATGGGGGCTCCTGGGGCGGCTGGAGAGGATGGCTGAGACGGGAAAACTACTCGATGGAGCGGGAGTGGACGGGGGCGGCTAGCGTAGGGGCGCCGGGCCGCCTATCATCGTCCTCAGACACCGGCTGCGGGAGACTGATGAGCCACGAGACGCAAACGACAACCGAATACACGTGGAAGGGCCGCACAGGCCCCTTCACCGTGACCCTGACCCCCGGAGTCTTCCGGCCGACCTCCACGAGCGTCACGCTGGCGGAAGCAATGGAGATACACGATGGGGACGTGGTGGTGGACGTGGGCTGCGGCTCGGGCGTCCTCGCCTTCGTGGCGGCCCGGCTGAAGGCCGCTAAGGCCTACGGCTGCGACCTCTCCTCCGAGGCCGTAAAGGCGGCACGGGAGAATGCCCGCCGCCTCGGCGTCTCGGCCGTGACCGAGTTCAGGGTGGGAAACCTGCTGGAGCCCGTCAGAGACATCCGGGCGGACGTCATCATCGGTGACGTCTCCGGCATTCCCGACCCCATAGCGCTGGCGACCGGGTGGTTTCCGGACGGCATAGGAGGGGGGCCGACCGGGGCCGAGTTGCCGGTCGCCATGCTCGAGGGGGTCCAGCACTGCCTCAAGCCCGGTGGCCGCCTCTACCTCCCCACGGGCACGATCCAGGACGAGTCGACGGTCCTCGAGACAGCCCGCCGCCTCTTCGGGGCAGAAAACGTCAAGAAGCTGATCGAGCGCCAGTTCCCGCTGCCGGGCTCGATTCTGGAATCGGACAAGGTCGCGAGATTGATCTCGGACGGCCTCGTGGACCTCAAGCGCAAGGGGAGCCGCCTGCTGTGGCGGCTCGCCGTCTGGTCGTGCCGCCAGGCCTGACGACGTGCCGCCAGGCCTGACGACGTGACGGCGGAGACCCCTCCGCCGTTCGACCGCTTCTTTCGCTACGACGAGCTCTGTGCGATCCTGCGGCGCTGGGCGGAAAACCATTCCACGCTGCTGCGGCTGGAGAGCATCGGCAAGTCCTACGAGGGACGCGACATCTGGCTTGTGACGGTCACCAACTTCGATGTGGCAGGAGATCGGGACAAGCCCGCGCTGTGGCTCGACGCAAATATCCACGCCGACGAGGTCACCGGCTGCACCGCCGCCCTGCACCTCATTCACCATCTCCTGAGCGGACACGGGCGCGACTCTCGCATCACTGCGGTCCTCGACACCAGGGCCTTCTACATCGTCCCTCGTCTCAACCCCGACGGCGCGGAGCTGGCGCTCGCAGACAGGCCCCGATTCGTGAGATCGAGCGTGCGCGCCTACCCCTTCCCACATCGCCGCAAGGGCCTGCATCAAGAGGACATCGACGGCGACGGGCGCATCTTGATGATGCGGATTGAGGACCGAAACGGCGCCTGGAAGGCGCACCCGGAACAGGCCCGGCTGATGGTGCGAAGGGAGCCAGACGAGCCGGCCGAAGACGGCACTTTCTTCCGCATTCTTCCCGAAGGCACCCTCGAGGGATACGACGGGGTCTCGGTGAAACCTGCCGAGCCGCTCGAGGGCCTGGACCTCAACCGCAACTACCCCATGGAGTGGTCGCCCGAGAGCGAGCAGTCGGGGGCCGGACCCTTCCCCGCCTCGGAGCCCGAAGTCAGGGCCATGGTCGAAGCGGTCGTGGCGAGGCCCAATATCACCGCTCACATCACCTACCACACCTTTTCGGGCGTTCACCTGAGGCCCTACTCCAGCCACCCCGACGACCACTTCCCCTCCAAGGACCTGGCCGCCTACAAGCTAATCGGGGCCAAGGCTACGGCCATCACCGGATATCCGTCCGCGTCGGTGTTCCACGACTTCAAGTACGACCCGAAATCGACCATCAAAGGCGGCGCCGACGACTGGTCCTACGAGCACCTGGGCGTGTTCTCGTGGACGACCGAGTTCTGGAGTCCTCAGCGGCGCGCCGGCATCACCGATTTCCACCTGATCGAGTGGTTCAAGGAGCACTCCGTCGAAGACGACCTGAAGCTGCTCACCTGGAACGACGAAGAGCTCTCGGGCCGCGGCTACGTCGACTGGTATCCCTTCGAGCACCCGCAACTCGGCCCTGTCGAGCTCGGCGGCTGGGACCTCTTCTACTGCTGGGTCAACCCGCCCCCCGAGTTCCTGGAGCAGGAGATCGCCCCTCATTCGGAGTTCGCCGTCTATCACCTCCTGATCTCCCCGCGACTCGTGCTGCAGCGGGTCGAGGTAGAGCGATTGGGCGCCAGCACCTACCGGCTCACAGTGGTGGTCGAGAACACCGGTTTTTTGCCCACGAACGTCTCAGCCAAGGCGGTCGAGCGCAAGCTCTGTCCGGGAGTGGAGGTAGAGCTCACGCTGCCGGCCGATGCCCGAAGACTCTCGGGGGAAGAAAAGGCCGAGCTGGGTCAGCTAGGGGGCCGGGTGACGGAGCGCAGCTTGCTCTCGTGGTTCGACGCAGACGAACCGCCCGACCGGGCCAAGGCCGAGTGGGTAATCGAGGCGCCCAGAGGGGGTCAAGTCCGGATCGAGGCTCGCCACCCCAGAGCGGGAGTTGACCGGCGCATGATTGCGTTGGGGTAGGGGGCCGGGTGTTGCTTCGCTCTGAACGGGTCCAACTGCGAGCATTCCGGCAGCAGGAGCTGAACGAGGTCATCGCAGGGCGGGCGATCACGCCCGGGATGGTCGGGCCCGAGCCCGAGCGCGACAGTCTTCTCGAACGCCTCGCCCGCTCCGGTCACTGGAACGAGAACCGGCTCGATCTGGCGATCGAGTTCTCGGGCGAGCTCGTCGGTGAGATGGATGCCAGGCGGGGACGCGGCACCTACCCCCCAGGGGTGGTGGAGATCGGCATCGGCCTCTATCAGGCCTCCATGCGGGGCCGAGGCATCGGCACCGAGGCCGTGGCCCTGCTGACTCGCCGCCTGCTGGAGCGGGAGGGGGCCGAGCGCGTGCAGGCCTCGACCGCGGACTCGAACCACGCCATGAGGCGTTGCCTGGAGAACGCCGGCTACGTCTACGAGGGCACGATGAGGGACTTCATGCCCGGCGACGGGGGCCGGATCGACTACCGACTCTATGCCGCCACCCGGTCCGACTTCTGTGGCTGAATGGCAACGGTTCCAATTGGGCTACCGCTCGCGGTGGCTAACGGAACCTGGTTCCCTCCTGACCACCGTTGTGCGAGATGAGTCAGCGGTCGAGGAGCGAGACCGCGGCGGTGACGATCGCCTCGGCGTCGATGGCGAACTCCCGGTAGAGCTCGGCGCTGGTGCCGGAGCGGCCGAACCCCGTGACCCCAAGCGTTGCCCCCGGCCTCCCGAGAGCCCCCGGCAGCCACGCCAGGGTGTGGGGATGACCGTCGATGACGGTGACGATGGGCGAGTTCGATCCTTCGAACGCGGGATGCAACCACGGCTGCGCCAGACCGCCCCGCGAGACCACTTCGAGCCCTGCCCCTTGGGCTCCTTGACAGCCACGGTAGAGGCGCCCTGGCGAGGTGACACTGATGACCTCGACCGAAACGTCGTCCTCCAAGAGTTGGCACGCGGCCGCAATCGCCTCTGCAACCATCACCCCGCAGGCCGCGATCGTGACTGCGCTCCCCTGCTCCCCGAAGACACGGTGAGCTCCTGAGAGCACCGAGGCGCGCAGGGACTCCCGCTCGTCGTCGTCGCGCGCAATCGGCAGCAGGCTCTGATCCACCGGCCGGGTCGACAGGCGCAGGTAGGACGAGCCGCCTTCAGAGCGGTCCGCCACCGCGCGCAGCGCCTCGAGCAGCACCCATTCCGTTTCGCGCGCAAAGGCCGGCTCCCAGTAAGTGAGCTGAGGCAGCTCCAGACCGATCGAGGGAGTGATAACGCTTTGATGGGCGCCGCCCTCGGGGTTGAGAGAGACGCCCGAGGGAGTGGCCACGACCACGAACCTCGCGCCCGAGTAGAGCCCGTAGATAAGCGCGTCGAGCCCCCGGCACACGAACGGGTCGTAGAGAGTCCCAATGGGAAAGAGCAGCTCGGAGAAGAGCTCCTCGGAAAGCCCCAGAGCACCCAGCAGTAGGAACAGATTGTTCTCCGAGATGCCCAGCTCGATGTGCTGCCCGGTGCGCCGCTCGTCCCACTGGAGCAGGCGGGGGCCTGCGTCGGAGAAGACATCCGGCCTGTCGGAGGCGGCGAAGATGCCACGCCGGTTGATCCAGCCTCCGAGGTTGGTCGAGGTGGCGACATCAGGGCTGGCGGTGACGACCCGGTCGGCCACACCCGCGTGCGAGCGCGCCAGCGCGGAAATTGCCAAAGAGAAGGCCCGCTGGGTCGAGATCGAGCCGGGATAGTCGCCCTCGAGGTCTGAGGGGATCTCGAGAGCCGCGGGGGCCCGGGACCGCTTCGCGCCGCCGAGGCCGAGACGCGCGGCCGAACGGCGGCACAGCTCGGCCTCCTGTGAGCCCTCCTCGAAGCGCTCGAGCTCTTGTCCTTCCGGGATGCCGAGGTCCGAGGCAAGCTGGGCGATCTCCTCTCCGCTCAACAGGGCCGAGTGGTTCAGGGGGTCTCCGGCGATGGGCAGCCACCAACCCTTGATCGTGTAGGCGAAGATCACGGCGGGCTTGCCGGCGCGCTCGGCGGTCTGAAGTGCCGCCCTCAGGACCGCTAAGTCGTGTCCTCCGAGGTCCGATACCACGCGGACGAGCTCCGAAGGCTCGAAGGAGGCTGCGAACTCTCCCAGGGCTTCATCCGATGCCGCCAGCCTCTGAGCCAGCTCGTGTTCGGGAGCCCGCAGGAGCCTCTGATACTCGTCGTTGGGAAGGTCGTCGATGCGCCGGCGCAGAAGCTCTCCTGAAGGCCTCCGGCAGGCGGCCTCCAGAGCCCGCCCATACTTGGCGTCGATTACCTCCCACCCGTTGGCCGCGAACATCGCCCGCAGCCGCTCGACTCGGATCCCCGGTACGACACGGTCGAGGCTCTGCCGGTTCAGGTCGACGATCCAGATCAGGTTGTCGACTCCCTCGAGCACGGGCTCGGCGACCGTCTCCCACACCGAGCCTTCGTCGAGCTCGGCGTCGCCCAACACCGAAATGAACCGAGGGCGGGCGCCCGGGCGGCCGAAGTGGGAGGCGACGTAGCGTTCGGTCAGCGCCGCGTAGTTGGGGGCGACGCACCCGAGCCCCACGGAGCCGGTCGAGAAATCAACGGGGTCGGGGTCTTTGGTGCGGCTCGGGTAGGCCTGAAGGCCATGCCAGGTCCTCAGAGTCGTGAGGTACTCCTTGTCGAGAGCGCCGAGAAGGTACTGGCAGGCGTGAAAGGCAGGCGAGGCGTGGGGCTTGATCGCCACTCGATCGCCGGCGCGCAGGAAGTCGAAGTAGAGGGTGGTGAGGATGCTCACTACCGATGCAGAGGACGCCTGATGGCCACCCACCTTGATGAGATCTGGGTTCTCTCTGATCTTGTTGGCGTGATGCACCATGAACGTGGCGAGCCACAGGACGCGCCGCTGAATCGACTCCAATACGGCGAGATCGTTGGGGGCCGATTCCGAGGATGGCCGGGGCAGCAGTGTGGTCATTGCAGCGCCTCTTCCGCAACGGAAATTTGCACGATGGATATGCATTCTAGTTCCTTCCACGCGCGAGGAACAGAGTTGAGAAATCCGCAGACCTTCCCGGCTGAGAATGCGATTTGCTTGAATCCCATCTTCTCGCTAGGGTGGTCGGGCGGGGCTTGAACACGCAGGCTGGCCCCTTCGCTCGGGGCCCAACACTTTTCACACTCTTCCTCTGGGGTCCCCCGACACCGTCGACACAAGACGGCTGGGAGGCATTGTGCAGGAACAAAAGCTCATCTTCGGCGCGCGGGCGCGCCGAAATCGACGACGGACGCGCCTACGAGCCCACCTGGGTCTGGCCGCGTGGATCGCATCGCTGATTGCGGCCGGAGGCGGAGCGGTCACACAGGTGGACGGGCCACCTGGTTCAGCACTTGGGGAAGCCGTTTTACTACAGAGTGCTTTCATGGCCCCCGTACCTTCGCCAGAGTCCGGCGAAGACGCGACCCAATCGGGGGCCCGGCGGTCATCGTCGAATAACAGACCTCGGCCCGCCGAACCCTCCGACCCCGTCGAGGGTGCGATTAGCTCGGCGGCGTCGGAGTTCGGAGTCGACGGAAACTTTTTGCGCTCGCTGGCGTGGTGCGAGTCGGACCTCGATCCCAACGCTCACAGTTCAGCCGGCTACTACGGCCTCTTCCAGTTCGACGAGGAGACGTGGTCGGAATACGGCTACGGGTCGATATGGGACCCTGTCGCTCAGGCCCGCACCGCCGCACGGCTGCTGGCGATGGGCGAGCACGACCGCTGGCCCAACTGCGCGTGACCAGCTTCGATCTTTTCAACCTCACACCCGCTCATCGGGGCTCACGTTGAAAAGATCGTTCAGTGCAGAGCCCGCGTCGCGGGGCTAAGTCTGCATGGAACGGTTGCTCAGCGGGCCTTGAGGTAGTGGGTCTCGCCTTCGAGGGCGCCGGCCTCGTCGAAGAAGGCCGTTACCGGCTCGGGGAGCGCATCGTGCTCGAGTGCGGCAAAGTCGAAGCGTTCGTAGTAAGGGACGAGGTCGTCGTAGCAACGCAGATAAAGCGTACCGCCGCGACTGTTCATCGCCGCTTTCATCAGCTGCTCGCCCACGCCCTGCCGCCGTCTCTTTGCGTCGACCACCATGTCTTGCACGATCACGGTCTGCGGCGCGACTTCGATGAAGCGGATGCAGCCGACGACTGCGCCCTCGCGCGCAAAGAAGAAGGTTCCGGCCTTTAGATCAGACACCTTCCAGTCGTGGCGCTGAAGCAGTTCCTCGATATCTGGGAGGTCGTGGCGCGTCGCTCTGCTGATGAACATGGTGCTCAGGCGGCTTGCTGCAGCTCGCCCGCTACCCGGCGAAGCTCCTCGAGCGCCTCGGCGGGCGCCAGCACGCCGTGCTTTCCTCCGGGCATCGCCCGGTCCGGGCGCATGTGCCCGTGGTAGTCGCTTCCACCGGAGACCACCAGGCCGCGTTCTTGGCCGAGTGCCCGCAGCGGTGCCTGCTCTTGTTCGCTCCAGTCGCCGTGGTAGCCCTCGATTCCTTTGATGCCGGCCTCGAGCAGCTCATCGGTGAAACGCGCCAGTTCGCCGGCTTCCAGATTGAGAGTGAAGGGGTGGGCGAAGACCGGCACGACTCCAGCATCAAGCATCAGCTTGACAGCGTCGGACGGCATGTAGAGCTTGCGGGTGAGGTAGGCCTTGGCGCCCTTGGCGAGGTAGTCGTCGAACGCAGTCTGGTAATCGGGTACCGCCCCGTGACGCACGAGCACAGCGGCGAAGTGGGGGCGCCCTATCTGGGAGCCGGGGCCACCGGCCTCTTGCTCGACCTCCTCGAACGTCACGGGTATCCCAAGCTCGTTGAGCCGCTCCACGATCAGGACGTTTCGATTAGCCCTGTGGTACTGAAGCTCAGCCAGGGCTTCCGACAGCGGGTTGTCACGTTCCGGGATGAAGTAACCGAGGAGGTGCATGGTGGGGCGGCCGGAGGGATGGTAGCCGCGTGAAGAGAGATCCTCGACATCGCAGGAGATCTCGACCCCCCGCACCACCTCGATGCCCACGCGCCGTCCCGCCTCGACTGCTTCCTCGCAGCCGGCGTCGTTGTCGTGATCGGTCACCGCGATAGCCTGAAGACCAGCCTGCGCAGCCTTCTCAACCAGCTC
The DNA here is from genome assembly GCA_050998655.1 of Actinomycetota bacterium. Classification (GTDB taxonomy): domain Bacteria; phylum Actinomycetota; class CADDZG01; order CADDZG01; family WHSQ01; genus JACDAL01. The sequence goes on along the minus strand of JBPCPZ010000128.1, from coordinate 3,337 downwards.
CGTCGGGGAGTCGCCTCCATCGGAGACGGTTGTGTGGGCGTGAAGGTCGATCACGCGCTCAAGCCTCCAGGTACTTAAGCTCAACGAGCTTGTCGATCACCTTCTGCGCCGACTCCTCGGGGGACTCCTCGGCGGTGTTGCACGTCACCTCGGGAGCGCTCGGAGCCTCGTAGGGGTCGTCGATGCCCGTGAAGCCCTTTATCTCGCCGGCGCGCGCCTTCGCGTACAGCCCTTTGACATCCCGCTCCTCACAAACCTCCAGAGGCGCTTCGGCGTAGACCTCGACGAATTCCTTGATCATCCCGCGCGCTTCGTTACGGATCGAGCGATAGGGAGAAATCGCCGCGGTAATCACGAACGCACCATTGCGTTGCAAGAGATGAGCGACGAATGCAATCCTGCGGATGTTGAGGTCGCGGTCCTCCTTGGAGAAACCGAGGCCTTTGGACAAGTTCTCACGCACGACGTCACCATCGAGGATCTCGATCGGCACGTCTGCGTCGAGCAGTTTGTGCTCCACGATCTGGGCGATCGTGGTCTTGCCCGAGCCCGACAGCCCGGTAAACCAAATAACGCACCCGCGCTCGCGATTCGCTTGCCTCATGCTTGATCTTCCTCTCTCCCTCGGACGGTCGAGGGGCCTGGGCTACTTCCTAAGCACTGAGGTCCCGAGAGCCCCTGGGGCCGGCTCGAGACCGAACAAATCGAGGATCGTTGAATGGACGTCCCACAAAGGCAGACCCTCCTTCGGGCCCGTTTGCTGACCGGGAGCATTGCTCATGATGAAGATGCCGTGCTCGGCGTGGTTAGCCTCGTCGGGCCCGGTGTCGTTCTCGAAGGTGTAGATCGATCCATGTCCCAGCGACCCGACCGAACGCCACTTCAACTCACCGAAGATCACGATTAGATCCGGAGCCACCCCGTTGTTCTTTTCATAAATCTCTTCCGGCTTGAGCGCCTTGTTACCCATGGCATTTCCGTCGTGGTCCACCATCGACTCGATCTTCTCAATGAGCTCGTCGCGCGTTTGTTCGTAGCGCTCGGCCGGCACAATACCGTGTGGCTCGCGCCCTTCGACGTTCAGGAACAGACGCCCGTAGTAGCCACCGTCGCCCCACGCGACCGTCTTGGACCAGTCGATATCGAGCTTGTCGACCGGCGTGAGCCCTTCGGGAATTTCGCCCTTGAACGAGAGATATCCCTCGGTCTTGAGCCATTCGTTGAAGCACACGCCACCCACCATGGCCTTGGCGCCGTGGTCTGAGACCACCAGCACGGTCGTGTCGTCGTCGGCATGGCGGAGCAATTCGCCGATCTTTCCATCGAGAAAGCGGTAGTAGTCGCGCAGCGCCTCTTGATAGGGATTGTTCGGTTCGTACCGCGGATGCTGTGGGTCGATATACGACCAGATGCCGTGGTTGAGCCGGTCGGGACCCATCTCGACCACTATGAAAAAGTCCCACGGCTTGTGCGAGAGCAAGTAGTCGGCGGCCTTGAACTTCTGCTCGGTCATCCGATATGACTCATCCAGGATGTACTGGGTATTGTCGGTTCGAAAATTGCGAACGTCGAAGATGTACTCGCCGACTTTCTCTTTGAGCTCGGCTTTGATCTCCTTAGGATAGGTGTACTCCGCATTGTCATTGGGCGTGAGAAAGCAGCCGATCTGAATTCCGCGCAAGGGCTTGGGGGGGTACGAGGGTGGCACCGACATGACGATGGAATCCTTGCCGGCGTCGGACAAGATGTCCCACACGGTACGCTCTTTCACCGCCCACGAGGTCGCAAACGAGAGTCCATCGTAGGTGTGGTCTTTGCGATTTCTGAACCCGTAGATGCCCAGCGTGCCAGGGTCCTTCGACGTCATCATGCACATCCACGCCGGCACTGTGATCGGCGGGGTGATGGATTCGAGCGGACCCCACAAGCCGTTCTCTCTCAGCTTCGTCAGGTTTGGAATGTCGTCTGCGTACTCATCGAAGACGTGACGCGGCGGAGCACAATCGAGGCCGATGACCATGACCTTTCCTTGCGCCGCCTTCCCGGGAACCGCTTGTGTCTTCTCAGACTGAGTGGACTGAGACAGATCCGTCGCCTTCTTCTTAAGCTTGTCCAGCAGACCCACTTGGAACCCCCTTAAGCACGGTTGCGTTCGGCTTCGATCAAGATGCGAGCTACTTCCGGCCGGGAGAACTCGGCGGGCGGCTCTTTGCCTTCGAGCAACATGCTGCGCACTTGAGTTCCAGAGAGATGCACGTGCTGGTCCTTGCCGTGAGGGCAGGTCTTGCCAGACGCCATGCCCTCGCACGCCTTACAGAAGAACGAATGCTCGAACTTCAACGGCCAAATGCCAAGCTCGCCGGTCTCGAACTCATCGAAGATCTTCTGGGCGTCGTAAGTACCATAGTAGTCACCCACGCCCGCGTGATCCCGGCCCACGATGAAGTGGGTCATTCCATAGTTCTTGCGCAGCAGCGAGTGCCAGATCGCCTCCCGTGGCCCCGCGTAGCGCATGGCGGCGGGAAACACCGATAGGATCACGCGGTCGAGCGGATAGTAGTTCTCCATCAGGACCTCGTAGCACTGCATACGAGTCTCGGCGGGGATGTCGTCTCCCTTGGTCCCCCCGACCAGCGGATGAATGACGAGGCCGTCGACGATCTCGAGAGCGCACTTGGTCAGATACTCGTGCGCCCTGTGAATTGGGTTTCGGGTCTGGAAAGCGACGACTGTGGTCCAGCCGCTCGCGGCGATCTTCTCGCGCAGCTGCAAGGGCGTGAGCCGGTATTCGGAGAACTCGTGGGCGAAGACGTTTTCCAGAACGGTGACCTCACCGCCTACGTAGACTGGTCCCTGCGCATAGAGGTGCGCGGCGCCGGGATGCTTGTCGTCACTGGTCCGATAGGTCTTCTCCGCCTCCTCCGAGGCGTCGTAGGAGAAGACATCTTCCACCTCGATGACGGCCACAGCCCTGCCCTCGTGAAGGATCGCGGCGCGCTTGCCTTTCTTTAGGTTCTTGGCCTCAGTATCGGTTGCCGACAGCGTGATCGGCAGGCTCCACGGAAGCCCGGAGGCAAGACGCATGTCGTCAACTACTCCCCGGTAATCGGCTTCGATCATGAAACCTCGGTTCGGCGACGCCGCTCCAACCGCCAACAGCTCGAGATCAGAGAGCACGCGCCGCGAGGTCGCCTGGATCGTGGGAAGCCCGGTCGCCTCCGACGCCAGAGCGGAGCTCTCGTCGGGAGCCGCAGCCCTGATCTCGAGGGCCCCGCCGTGGGGGGCGAAGCCGGGCACGTCCTTGAGCGAATTGGGCATGATTCTCTCCTCTACAGAC